>CAMBYS010000198.1 GCA_945872165.1 uncultured Clostridia bacterium
TGATGCCCTGCGACCCGTTTTCTTACCAAAGGAGACTGTGAAATGACACTTCGTGTAAAAGATATTGAAAAAATATGGAGCAACGGATGCGCTTCCCTGGTCGCCGGAAAAGGCGGCATTGAGCGTATCGTGGAAACCTATGACATGATGGAGCAGCCGGATGTCAAGCAATGGCTGCGCAAGCACCTGCTTCTGATCACGACCGGCTATGCCATCCGCAATGACAAAGAAGCGCTGCTGAACCTGATCCGCATGATGGATGAAGCAAATGCATCTGCACTCGCCATCAAAACAAGATTTTTTGACGATTTTCCCAAAGAGGCGCTTCAGCTGGCTGACGAGCTGAATTTCCCGCTGTTCCTTCTGAACAATAATACCGGTTTTATTGAAGTGGTGTTTCCGGTTATGCTTGCCATTGTAGAGGCCAAAAACCACATGCAGCTGGACACCCGGTATCAGATTACCCGGAATAATAAAGGAGAACTGGATGAAAAGCTTTTCACGGATCTGCTCACGGAAAAGATCACGCAGGAAGAAGAAGCGGAATACCGTACCTCCTCTCTTCAATGGCCTTCTGCACCTGTCAGGCTGATCCTCACCCATCTGGACAAGGAAAAGCCCTCTGTACTTCTGGAGATGGACAGCTCCAGACAGATTCAGACCGCAAACCGGATTCTGGCAAAATACCACATTCATGGAGTATCCATCTGCAGAAAAAACTCCTGTTTCTGTATCATTCCCGCAGGCATACCGGAGCAGACAGCAGAAAAAGCAGCAGCTGAACTGGCAGATAAAGCACTGGAAATCCATAATTGCCGGACTTTTTCAATCATCAGTGAACCTATGAAAGATTATCTGGATCTCCCTGACACTTATACCATGCTCAAAGAATTTTTCCTGATCCGCCAGATAAAAAAATCAGACCGGAACGTATATTTCCTGAGAGACTTTCAGTTTGACAGAATCATGCTTCACCTTGCCGGGCAGGAGGAAACCAGAGATTTTATCCGGAAAAAGCTGGGCATTCTGGAGCAATACGACCGTACACACGAAAGTCATCTGCTGGAAACCCTGGAAATGCTGGTTCAGAAAAACGGTTCCAGAAAGCAGGCTGCGGAAGCGCTCTTCCTTCACCGTAATACCATGGCACACCGTCTGAACAAAATTGAAGAAATTCTGAACCTCAGGCTTGACGATGCAGAACAATTCACACAGCTTCATTTTGCCTGCAGCGTACGTCCTTATATTCAGTAACCGATAGTGCCGGTACATCGGTCCGTAAATAACTGCAACAAATAACCTGCCTGATTTTTCACCGTACCATTGTGCATCATGCACACAGTCAGCCTCAAAACAGGGGCTTCAGAAACAATGACTTTAACCCATTAAAGTGGTATATTATGATTACAACGTGTGAAGCCGATGTGGGCATTTTCTGCATCGGCTTTTTTTGTAACCCGGACAATTTTGCAGCAGTTCCCCTGATTCGAAAAGCTGCCTTTCTTTCCTGCTATCCGGGTACATTTACACGAGTATCAAAGACGGAGGAGATAAAAATGTCTACCAAAAACACAAAACAGGATTACACTCAGATGAGCATCAAAGCCTCTGAGCATCCAAAAGTCTATGCTCCGCATATTCTGATTCTGAATATTGTGATGAGCGTACTGGGCGCTATCATTGGTCTGGAATTGATCGTACGTACCGGTGTAGCCCCCAACACATCTATCGTAGGAGCTCTGTTTGCTATTATCATTTCACGTATTCCAATCGCAATACTGAAAAAATACCAGAGCGTTCACTGTCAGAACCTGATTCAGACATCGATTTCCGGTGCAACCTTTTCCGCAGCAAACTGTCTGCTGCTTCCCATCGGTATTCCGGTAATCATGGGCAGAACAGATCTCATGTTCCCGATGCTGATCGGTGCTTTCCTTGCAACCGTAATTGATGCGACCATTCTGTACAGAACTTTCGATTCCGAAATGTTCCCTGCAGAAGGGGCATGGCCTCCGGGAGTAGCTTCTGCACAGTCCATTCTCGCAGTTGTTGAAAAAGGCAAAAAAGCCATGCTTCTGTTAGTAGGTATGGCAATCGGTGTCGGCGGCAAAATGATCGGCATTCCTACCGACCTTCTTGGAGTATCATGGTTCGGCGATTTCGCAGCCATGGCAGCACTTGGTGTCGGCAGTATCATCATCGGAATTATCAAAACAAACGGCTTTATTATTAATATTTTCAATACAAGCTTCCCGATCATCACCAATATGTTCGGTGAAGGCGCAGACCTTATGTCCCAGACCATGTTCAAATACATGCCTCACGGCATCATGATCGGTGCAGGTCTTGTTTCCCTGATCCAGTGCGCACGCATGCTGTTCAAAAAGAGCGACAGCTCCGACAGTGCTGCAGGCAAATTTACCTCCAGTATGGCTAACATGAAAAAAGCTCTCGGCGGCGGATATGTTGCATATCTGGTTGTTGCAATTCTTCTCGCAGTGATCACAGGTATCTGGTCTGACATGAGCATCATCCAGCTGATCATCTGGATTGTATTTGCCGCTTTTGCTGCAATCGCATCCGAACTGATCGTTGGTATTTCCGCTATGTACTCCGGATGGTTCCCGGGATTTGCAACTGCTCTGATCTTCCTGATCGTAGGTATGCTCATCGGCTTCCCGGCTATGCCTCTTGGAATCCTTGTTGCTTACACATCTGCAACCGGTCCTGCATTCTCTGATATGGCATATGACCTGAAATGCGGTTATATCCTTCGCGGAAACGGCGCTGATCAGGAACTTGAAAAAGAAGGAAGAAAACAGCAGTACTATTCCGAGCTTATCGGCTTCACAGTAGCATTTGTTCTTGTAGCATTTATGGCAAACAAATACTTCAGCCAGGGACTCTTCGCACCGGTTGACGCTACTTTCGCAGCAACCATCGAAGCAGGTGCAGGCGGAGACGTTGCAAAATGGCTGATCATCTGGGCAATCCCGGGTGCCATCATCCAGTTCCTCGGCGGTTCCAGACAGGTTGGTATTCTTTTTGCAACAGGCTTACTGGTTGGTTCCACCATCAACGGTCTTACCATCCTGATTGCTCTTCTTATCCGTTTCGTCCTTGTAAGACGCAACAAAGAAAACGAGCATACACTCAATATCCTTGGTGCAGGTTCCCTTGCAGGTGCGGCTCTTTACAGCTTCTTCACGGCTACGCTGGCTTTAGGAAAGAAAAAATAACAGCGGCTGCTTATCGGGCAATATCCTGACAGGTGACGCACGCATACGAACAATTATGTAAAACTTTCAGCAGCCATGGGCAGTATATGCATCTGCATTCTGTCTCATGGCTGTCTGAAATAATAAGAAACTACAAAAAAGAGGTAAAAACTATGAAAAACAAAGGAATCCGTCTCACAAAAGAGATTTTGGATGCTGCACTTGCCGGAGGTACCATCCTCGGAGGCGGAGGCGGCGGTGATCCAAAAA
>CAMBYS010000199.1 GCA_945872165.1 uncultured Clostridia bacterium
ACCGCATGTCCATTTGCTCTGACAATCTTTGTGCCGCCCTGCATAGGATCTGTTTGATTTCACCTGTTGTTTGCCCGGCAAAGTACCCATACAATACAGCATATCCATCCGGTGGGATAATCAGTGCATGGATATCCCTGTCCAGCATGGAACAGCCCAATGCATTGGCAGCAACCGGTTCATACAGATTGATCAGCAATCCCCTGTAATCCGGACAGGATGCATTTAACACCGGCTCCAATGCTTCCCTGGTAAACTGCCGCAAAAAACTGTTTTCTATGGCAAGGTGTTTCAGGTATTCATTGATATAATCCACACCCTTCAGCTGTTCTGATACCGGCGCACTCAGCTGATAATCTATATCGCCGGGAATCTGATGGGCAAAAAACCGGGGATTATACTGTTTCAAGAATGTACCGATTCCGCCCAGTGTATCCAGCATGGACTGGTTTTCCACTGGCGGCAGATGGTTGCAAACCTGCTGCCATGCTATGCTGCTGCGAACCTGTTTGCGTCCAACCCGCCGGATTCCTTCTGCCAACGCCTCCATGCCATCCTGATGCAGCAGGACATGCAGACCGGCTTCATGCTGTTCCAGGCAATAGCAGATGGAATCCAGCAGCTCTGCCGCCAATTCCTCCGGAATAGAGCTGCTTTCTCCCGATGTATATGTCTGGGTCTGTCGGGCAAGCAGGAGATATAACTGCTGCTGGATGGTCAGAACCTGATCTGCTGTTAGACCTTCCACAGGCAGGAAAGATTCATGCATCTTCCCACCTCATTTCCTCCCGCTCCCATTCTGTCCCCCGCAGACTGCCGGTTCGGACAATGCGATAAATCGTATTCCGATCGGCATCTGCCAGTCGGGTCAGATCGCCGTGTACAGCTTCATTATATATCAACTGCATCGCTTCCACAAGTGCATCATCAGAAACCCGTTCCATACATTCCGTCTTGAACAGATAAAACAGCTCCTGCAGCTGTGCCAGTGTCTCCGCATATTCCATCTGTTCCAGATAAGGAGAATCACAAAAAGCACGTGCCAGTTTCTCTAAAATCCCCGATCCAAATTCTATCCGTCCTGCCGCATGCAGTGCTTCGGTCCTCCGCAGTGCCAGCTGCTGCATCTCTCCCTCTGTCAGGGAAAGTCCATACCGTTCTGTGATCTGATTGCATTGTATCAATTCCGCTTTTGTCTGTTCCATCTGTACCGGATGGAACCATGCCTGTAATTCCTGCATTGTCATATACCTCCCTATACTTCATACCGCATTGGAAAGGAAATGACAAGACTTGAAAAATTTCCGATTTTGTGGTAATATAAGGGCAGTAAGAGAGAAGAAAAATTTTTTCTTCTCTCTTTTTTCATGCCTGCTCTGCATATTGCAGGTAGCCATCTATGATACACAATGCCAGCCGCTTCTGATAGGTATCCTGCTTTAACAGCTGGGCTTCCTGCGGATTGGATAAGAACCCGCATTCCACAATGACGGCAGGACAGGTCAGATGCTTCATCAGATAAATTTCCTCTGCTGCCTGCTTGGCAATCCGTTCCTTTTCCGGGGACAGCCCCGTGGTAAATGCCGCCTGAATCTGTTGTGCCAGCAGCTGCCCTTCCGGATTATTTTTAGACCAGAATACCTGTGCGCCGGAATATGCCGAATCGGTAAATTTATTCAAATGCACCGATAGGAAAATTGGGTTTGCCACCTGCGTCACCATCTGTTCCCTTGCGTGAATATCTGCAACCTTGTTTGCCCGGATGCTTTTCTCCGCGTCATAATCAATAGAATTTCCGTCTGTACGGGTCAACAGTGTATGAATGCCAAACATTCCGGCAAATGCTTCACATTTTCTGACAATCGCCAGATTGATGTCCTGTTCCGCAGTCCCGTCATCTGCCACAGCTCCCCCGTCAAATCCGCCATGTGGTGGTTGTTATTTGCGCATTTGCTTTGCCACAAAATCCGAGCCCTTCAGCTATTTTCTGCAGAATATCTATCCGAAAAGAGATTTTTTGCTTCATCTGAGAACCGATACCGGATTCTGATGCGATGATTTTCATAAATCAAAATTTCCTGTACCATCTCCACGATAATACTGCGGTTGAGCTGTTGAAATCTCTTCTGTTCCAGCAGCCGTGGGGACAACGGTGTCATAGCTTCCTGTTGCTTCCGTCGCACGGTTTCCCGTTGTTTGGCATACAATTCCTCCTTCCGCAGGTATTCCTGACGATAGGAGACCAGTTCTTCTCTGGAAATCAATCCATCCTGATAATCTTCATAAACAGCCTGTTTTCGCCGCCTGATTCGTTCCAGCTCTGTTTCAATCCGTTTGCATTCCTCGTCCGATGTGTCCTGTCTTCTGTCAGCGGATAACTGCTCAAGGATTTGTTCCTGCAGATGCTCTGTTCCCTGCAGGATTGCCTTCCAATCCTGTAAGACAATGTCCTCAATCACCTGCAAAGGAATGGCATGCGGTGTACAAAATTGTGTTCCGTTTCTGCGATAGGTTCCGCAGTTCATCCATGCTATTTTCGTTCCATCTGCACGCTTCCAGCTATATTTCGCCATAGATCTGCCGCAGTCGCCGCATTTCAGCAGACCGGCAAAGTGATTCCGAATTTTCTGAAATGCCGGTGTGTATGCCCGTTTTTGCAGCAGCCGCTGTGTGGTCTCCCAGGTTTCCCTGTCAACAATCGGCTCATGGGTACCCTCCACCACAATCCAGTTTTCCCTTGCCACGGTTTTCTGCCTGCTCCGCATCCGTTGATATCGGGTTCCCTGTACCATATTTCCCACATACATTTCCCGATGCAGGATACTATTAATGGTTGAGTAAGACCAATAGGTGGTGTGCTCCAGCCGGTTGCTATTTTGATATATTTCGCCGTTTATTCGTTTGTATTCCGTTGGACAGAGAATCCCTTCCTGATTGAGTAGCTTGGCAATCTGCTGCTTTCCATAGCCCTGAATATACAGAGAAAAAATTCTGCGGACAACAGATGCCGCATATGGGTCAATCACCAGCTTATTTTTATTCGCAGCGGATTTTTTATACCCATAACTGGCAAAAGCTCCGATAAACTCTCCTGCCTGCTGTTTGGCATGCATGGCAGCCTGAATTTTTTGGGAAATATCCCGCGCATACTGTTCGTTAAATATATTCTTAATGGGCAGAAGCATGTCATAGGACTGCTTCAGGCTGTCAATCCCATCGGTTACCGCAATGAACCGCACTTCCAATTCCGGAAAAATTCGTTCCAGATATCTGCCGGTATCAATATAATCCCGTCCAAACCGTGACAGGTCTTTGACGATGACACAACGGATTTTCCCGGCTGTAAGATCTGCTATCATTCGCTGAAAACCCGGACGCTGGAAATTCGTACCGGAATATCCATCATCTATGTAGCGTATGCGTTTGATACAATGGCATTTTGCCGTTGTATTCTGACATT
>CAMBYS010000200.1 GCA_945872165.1 uncultured Clostridia bacterium
TTTATATATGTTCAAAATATGCTTTTTTAATGTATTGTTGGTAATGGTCAGTTGGGAACAGATGGTTTCATTGGGCAGGCCCTGCATCAGCATGCCCAGAATGGTGGTTTCACGGGCAGTCAGACGGAACCGTTCCTCACATTCATGAATGCTCAGCTTTTCATGCTGCCGTACCCGATCCTCATAATATCGGGAAATCCGCAGCGCCAGATGTTCCTTGAACATATCCAGCAGGAAAATATCGTCATACACAAAATCCGGCTGTCCCTTACGGCGATAAAAGGAAATCTTCGCCAGCACCTTGCCATCCAGTGCCGGAAGAATATGTACGCTGTGATGGAAGCCTTCTGCCTGGGAAAACCGTTTGTAGCATTCGGTTTCCACCCGTTCTTCCTCAGAAAAGACGTCATTTTCCCGATATACCATACTCTTGCCGCCCATCAGCAGACCACGGCTGAAATCCAATGTCTGATAATGGTCCAGATAATCCTTTGCCACAGCTTCCGGATATTCATAGCAGACCGCATGTCGGAGCTGGGGCAGTTCATTTTCAGAGGAATAATAAAAAACTGCACCGTCAAAATCCATCAGCAGGCGCATTTGCTCAAGGAAATTCCTGCACATTTCAGCAAAATCGCCGATCTGGTGAATCTGGTATGTAATATTATTGAAAATAACCCAATCATTGGCCTCTTGAATATGCAAATTATTTCGCCTCCACCAAAGAATCAAAAGAAAATAGTAAAAAAAGGCGTTCTACGGAACTGCTCCGTAAAACGCCCTTGTCTTACATTGTGTATCTTACCATGACAGCATGACGCTGTCAAGCATTTGTGAAAAAATAATGCTGAATAAGTACGTTCTGCTCATAAATAGTATCAGGAAGCCTGGGACATATCGTCAGATTCACCAGTTTCCTCTGCTGCCGGCGGCAGGACAGCTTCTGCCAGCCATGTACGTCCGGCATCCGAACCCAGCCAGCGGTAAAACAGCATCGCCGGATCATTCTGCTCCAATCCCGGGCGGACAGCAAGGTAATAGGAAACCGTAAGAGGATACGATTTGCCTTCCTCCGCTGTATCTCCCGGCAGCATGCCATCCACGGCAATGATACTGGTATCATTCGGTTTGCCATTTCGCAGCAGGGAAAGCCATGTGGTATAGCACACGGTTCCTGTGGTATGAGGACATGCGGCAGTCAGTGTATCCTCACCGGACTGCATGGTTACGCCCGGGGCATCTGAACCAAATACAGCGGCAAATATCCTGCGGCTGTCCGATCCTGCTGCAGCTGCATAGCCGGTCCTGCCGGATGTATTGTCCTTCTGATACACGGTGAAAAGATCCTGTTTGGTCCAGTCCAGACTGGTATCCTCTTCCGGACTGTTTCCCGCCAGAAAGACCAGCGCATCGGTTCCCACTTCCACCAGAGAAATACCCTGTTCCTCCAGCTTTTTCTGCATTTCCGCAGAAGGCGCATAAGCAAGCACCACATCCAGTTCGCCATCCAGCAGGCGCTGCCATGCCTCTTCACTGTTGCCTGCAAAGGCAGCTTTGTCATGTGCTGCCTCATAAGAAGTATCACCGGCCTTTGCCGCCGCCAGATTTCCCGCAAGGGAAAGGGATGCGCAGCCGCCAAAGGAGAAGTCATCCGGATCCACCCGTTCAACGACAGGCTGCTCCGGAGCACTGCCCGATGCACCGGAACCAGTTTGCTGTGGTACAGCGGCAGTGCCGCAGCCTGTCAGCAGTGCGCCGCAAAGCAGCACTGCGAGGAGTTGTTTTTTCATGCTCTGTTCCTCCTCACTTTACACCGGACAGCCGGGTTCGTACCAGCCATCTTCCATTGGAATCCACAATACCGGACCATCCATCCTGTATTGCCATACCATACGAGCCGCCCACACAGCAAATGCTGTCATATTCCGGCCGGAGCATCATTCTTCCCCGAATGGTTCCAATGCCCTGCAGGCCGGTTGCGGGATCGGTAATCGTAAACTGTTCCATATTGCTGTCCGCATTCTGTTCCGACGGTGTGTACCGGTAAGCAATGTGCTTGCTTGCCGAACCATCTGACAGCTGGAACAGCTGGTAGCCATCCTCTGCTGCACAGATCAGGGCATTTCCCTGCTCATAAAACTGCATTTCCCCATCCAGTGCAATCTGTTTCAGGTCATCAAAAATGACCGAACAGCCCTCTGCATTGAGATAGGCAAAATAATTATCCGGAAGTGCCACCAGCTTTTGTGCCTGCAGATCCTCCGGCAGCTCCAGCTTCTGTCCCTTGTTGGCACTGATTACCATACATTCTGTTTCGGATTCCCACAGCTGATAGAGGGGATAATCCTCGCTGCAATGCGTACCATCTATATACGCAAATACCACAGCTTCCTTGCCGGAAACCTGTGCCACACCGAATTTTCCTTGGGTATTTTTTACCAGAACATAGCCGTTGCAAACCTCATCCATCCATACGGCATCACTGAAAGGAGTAATCACGCCTTCGGTATCCACAACTGCCCATTGATTTTCCGCAGTCTGCATGGTGGCATATCCATTGGAGAATGCGCCGATCTGGTATGCTGTCAGTGTTGTCAGCTCCTCCAGGTCCTCTGCCTTATAAATATGCCAGATATCGCTCTGCTCTGTGGTTTTACGGCTGACAAAGATACCATCCGAGCAGGATACCATGTTGCCTGCCATAGTGCCCAGCAATTTGCCATCCCGGTATACCTTGGTATCCGGAATATCCGAACGCTGTACCAGAATATAGGCATCCACTACATCAATGCTGCCGTAAACCGGACCGATCACCCAGCTTCCATCCTCTGCAGCACAGCTGACCTGTACGCCTTCCTCCTCCGTGGTACTCTCCAGCATCCATACTGCGGTTTCGCCGCAGGTCTCCCGTTTCACCGCGGTATAAACCGGATTGGTAATCTGTTCTCCTGCCTCATCTGCCAATGCATAACGATATACAGCTGTTCCATCCCACAATTTCTGCAGCATAAGGGAAAATCCGTTCATAATCAGATGCCGGTGTCAGGGTATCTTTTAATCCGATGTCACGTGCCGCACTGATTTCCGTTTGTGCCGTTTCATATTCTACGGTTTCAGGGCTTGGTACAAGCTCCGCCGGTATCGGTTCTGTTTCCTGGGCTGAGCCGGTATCCTCAGGAACCGGAGCCGGCTGTGCCGCAATCGCAGCACACAAAACTGCAGATATTGCCAGCATACCTGCGATCCGCTTTATCATATGGAACCTCCTGCCTTTATCCATTTTTCTGTGAATGATATATTTTAATCGTATCGGAATTTCACATACCTTTTGCTATTCTATTCTAAACAGGGAATATGTGGCTGTCAAGGCATCAACTGTTAACATTTTTTATCTGCATAAAAATAACGCAGCCATACCGGTTTTTTCCGGCAAATTGACTGC
>CAMBYS010000201.1 GCA_945872165.1 uncultured Clostridia bacterium
AGGCACAAAGATCACTACAATTGAGGGTCTGGAGGGGCCGAATGGCCTGCACCCGTTGCAGAAGGCATTTATCGAACATTTTGCAATCCAGTGTGGTTTCTGCACGCCGGCAATGATCCTGACTGCAAAGGCTTTGCTGGACGAAAATCCGAATGCAACGGAAGATGACATCCGTGAATATATGCATGGTACCATGTGCCGCTGCACCGGCTATAAAAAAATCGTTGAGGCAGTAGAAGCTGCCCGTGACGAAATGAATGCACAGGCGTAAGGAGGAATACTGGCATGAAAATGAAGTTTGAGAAGTATTTCCGTCCGACCACTGTGCAGGAGGCACTTGACCTCATGAAGGAGTATGGTACGGACTGTAAGGTTATTGCAGGCGGCACGGATGTAGTTATTCGTCTTCGTGCCCGCACACTGAGAGTGCAGGCTATTATTGATATTTCCGCGATTCCGGAGCTGAAGGGTATCACCCTCAGTAAGGATAAGGCTGTTATCGGCGCAGCACACGATCTGAGAAGCCTGTCGCTCGATCCAGCCCTGCTGGAAAGTGAGTGGGAAATCGTTGCGGAATGTGCTGGACATGTATCCAGCACACAGATTCGTAATCTGGCAACACTGGGCGGCAACAACGTTAATGCATCTCCGAGTGCAGATACCACACCGGCTTTGCTGATTTCGGATGCGGTTGTCAATGTGGTTGGACCGAATGGTGCCCGAGACATCCCGATTGATGAATTCTTTGTCGGCCCGGGCAAGACCGTTCTGGAGCAGGGCGAGCTGATTACCAGCTTCACACTGCCGAAGCAGGAAGGTGCAGCTGCTTACCACAAGCATGCAATCCGCGGTGATACCGATATTTCCATTGTTGGTGTTGGTGTACGCATTGCACTGGATGAGAACGGCGTAGTTACCATGGCTCGTGTGGCATTGGGCGGTGTAGCTCCGCGTTCGATTCGTGTGAAGAATGTGGAAGAGTTGCTTGTGGGCACAAAGCTGACTGATGAAGACATTGAGAAGGCAGCTGAGCTGGCACGGGATTCCATCACACCGATTACAGATCAGCGTGCAACTGCGGAATACCGTAAGGAAATGGTTTATGTGAATGTAAAGAACATGATCCGTGAAGCTGTTGCCAAAATCGGATAAGTCTCTTTCAGATATGTAGTAACTGGCGGGAGGGCTGCGTTTCAGAGCGCAGCCCTCTTGTCCTGGGAAAGGATTGGATGCTATTATGCTGAAATCATTGCCGTTTGAGGGAACCATGAAGGTTCGCAACAAAGGCGTGGATATCACGGTGATTGCGGATGAAACTACCATAGATATGGCGTTTGCTGCATCGAGAACTCTGGCAGTATGCGGGATCAGTACAGCGGTGCTTGAGGCAACCTGCCTGGATCCGGTGGATACGCGCACACTTTCTTATTATGAACAGACCACACCCTGTCTGATTGCCATGAATGCCCGCATTTTTGATGCTGTATCATCTGTGCTGCAGACCAATACAACGATGCAATTGTTTGATGGCACATCAGAAGCAGAACTGATCCAGACTGTACGCAGGGCTGCACCCTGAGACAAAGGAATACCGGAAATGCCGCCTTTTCAAATCAATGGGTTTGAAAAAAGCGGCATTTTGCATATTTGAGTAATTGCATATGAAATGAATGGCATATCTATCCTGTTTCGTTCAAAGGGTCAGGGTTTGCAATCAGGATGGAAAGCAGCAGGGCCTCCCGTTCCTGCGGATCCTGCATGGAAATGCCGGTCAGACTCTGGATGCGATTCAGTCTGTGTACCAGAGTATTCCGGTGAATATCAAGATATTTGGCTGCGGCATTATAATTACCGCCAAACTGCAGATAGGCCTGCAATGTTTCAATATAGCGGAAAGAAGCATTTTTTTCATTGTCCAGCTGCATCAGGTAACGGACTGCAGGATGAACGAAAGATTGTATGGAGAGGTTGGAATACAATGTCTGATAGATATAATCTGAAATGATTTCCTGGGAAGAAAGGAAGAAAACATTTTTTCGACGGGCTTTCTCCATGGTTTGCCGGGCCTGCTTCATCAGCTGCGGCAGCATGGGGAAATCAGAACTGATGTTGCTCTGTCCTGCAACAAAATATGCTGGATCAAGCAGGCTCTGTAATTGTTCCTGTCCGATAACTGCGCTGTCAGACCATATCGGATAAATCATCCAGATAGCATTTTCATTTTGAAAACAACAGCTGGAGGAGAAGGATGCTTTGAGCTTTTGATACAGCTTATCCAGGACAATGGAATCTGTGCCCGTGCGAAGTTCAAAACAAAAAATAGTATAGGACGAAGCCGATTTCCAGTTTAACTGGCGCAAAATCGGGCAAAGGGAATCGACATGGCAGATTTCATCCTGCAGACAGGAGCGAAAAAAAGCTTCCGGAGAAAATGTGCGGTGATTCCGCATGCTGTCCTGTAACTCAAGATTGCACAGCACAGCCTGACCCAATTCACGCATTAGATGAATATGGCCGGGAGAAAATGGCTGGGTATTGGCCATTGCTATCATCCGCACATGCGGCGTATGCGGAAGGCTGTACAACAGGATCTGTCGTCCTTGGAACAGGGGGGAGTTAGTCAGTACAGGTTCAGGGCTTTCGTAGATCTGATGACGCCTGGATGTCAGGGGAAGCTGTTTCACAAGTGTTTCCAGGGAAAGTTTGTAAAATGTCTGCCAGAGTTCGTTTGTTTCAGACTGATAATACGGAGAACTGGCAAGCAACTGATCTCCAGAAAAAATGAGGATCGGATATGGCATCAGCTCATTACAGAGAGCAAGCAGTTCACTCAGGCTGCCATGGGACAGATTGATCCGCTTCAGAGCCTGTAGCCAGTGGAAGTGGATGGCGAACAGATAATTGATTTCATCCATCGCTTCAAAGGTTGACAGAGTATGGAAATAAATACGGTTTTCCCCGTATGACAGAACAGACCGATATTCCTGAACCTGGGTTTCGGAAACAATGGCAAATCCCTTTTCGTTCGGCAAATCGGACTGGAGCCGTACGCCCTGGATGGCAGCTTCATTGCTGCTGATGGAGAACACATGGGAAATGTTGCGGATTTGGAACCAGTTATGGAAATTCCACATGCTGAGACGAAAGCTCACCATTCACACCTCCCATTTGGTCATAATGTTGTAACAAAGTCAGATAATCGGATGGCGTATCCATATCCATCAAAACGAAGGGATCCTCCACAACAAGATAGGCTGGTTCGACTGGAAGTGCTGCAATGGCACCGCGAAGTCCGCCAGTTCCGATATATTGCGTGATATATGGCAGCAGCCATGCATCCAAAGCCATGGGATGTCCACGGTGATAGTGATAGCTTGGAAACAGAAGAGGATCATCTTGCTCCAGCAACGAAATAATGGTATGTGATGAGACCAGAG
>CAMBYS010000202.1 GCA_945872165.1 uncultured Clostridia bacterium
AATGATGAAATCAAAGATGCAGATCATGCCAGCCTTTGTCTGGATGATATTTTGTCACCAATCATGTCATTGCCGGAAACAACTTTCACTATGATCCATCCCATGAAATATGATCTTTTTTCAGAACTGTCGGCTGTTGCTGTTGAACTCGCTGCCAACCTCTGCGCCCGGCTTATTATTGATGAAGATATTTTTACCGGTTGTTTTACCTTTATCGTTGATGAACTGAATGCCACACATACATCCAGCCCTCAATTTTATATTCTCACCTCTACGGCAGATGAAATTTCGATTAAATTATCTGTCGATACAGGCGAACATCTTCCCACCGATATAGATGGAATGATACAATATGAATTTTGGTATGATTATTACTATGAAACATCTGTATGATAAACCTCTTCTCACATATAATTGCAACAAAAAATGCCCGATTCTCCCATACAAGACACAAGGTCTGCATGTAAAATCGGACATTTTTATTTTATAATATTATAGTTTAATCCTCAATCCCATGATGCAGTTTTGCTGCCTTCAGGGTGTTCTTCATCAGCATGGTAATGGTCATTGGGCCTACGCCACCCGGAACCGGGGTCAGATAAGCTGCCTTTTCATTGACCTCATCGAAGCATACATCGCCGCACAGCTTGCCATCCTTACGGTTCATGCCTACGTCAATGACAGTTGCACCTTCCTTTACCATGTCAGCTGTCACAAAATCTGCCTTGCCAACTGCTGCTACCAGAATGTCAGCCTGTGCACAAACTTCCTTCAAATTCTTTGTACGGGAATGGCAGATGGTAACGGTACCATGCTTGTGCAGCAGCAGCATGGACATGGGCTTGCCGACAATATTGGAACGGCCGATAACAACACAGTTCTTGCCCTGCGGGTCAATGCCGTACTCCTCCAGCAGCTGCATAACACCAGCCGGTGTGCAGGGCAGGAAATCAAAATTGCCTACCATAATCTTACCGACGTTGACCGGATGGAATGCATCCACATCCTTTTCCGGGGAAATGGCATCAATGATTGCCTGATCGTCAATGTGCTTCGGTACCGGCAGCTGGCACAGAATGCCATCAATCCGCGGATTATGGTTCAGTTCCTCAATCAGCTCCAGCAGCTGCTCCTGTGTGGTTTCCTCCGGCAGCGCATACTTTTCAGAATAAAAACCACATTCTTCACAAGCACGCTCCTTGTTGCGTACATAAACCTGGGATGCCGGATCCTCACCTACAATAATCACTGCCAGACCCGGACGAACGCCCTGTTCCTTCAGCTTGTTTACCTCTTCCAGAATGCTTCCGCGTACCTTCGCGGAAACCATTTTACCATCCATACGAATTGCACTCATGTTGTTTCCTCCTTATTATCGCTGTCAGCCCGGTTGATTTCCTGCAGGAACGGCATTTTCCGGTTAAGCAGGAAGCCTCCCAGTCCGATGATGATACAAATCAGTGCCACTACCTGGGAAACCCGGATGCCGGTACCCCACAGATACAAACTATCTGTGCGCAGACCTTCAATGAAGAACCGTCCAAGTCCATACCATCCCAGATAAAGCAGCAGAATCTCACCATGATATTTCCGCTTTTTCGAGCTGAAATACAAGATGATAAACCCAATCAGATTCCATGCCGACTCATAGAAAAAGGTCGGATGATTGCCGGTGGCTCCGGCTTCCTCCAGGGTTTTGCCAATCACCATTCGCCATGGCAAGGTGGTGCTGCTGCCATATGCTTCACAATTAAAGAAATTGCCCCAACGCCCCAGAATCTGACCAATTGGTACGGCGCTGGCAAACAAATCCAGCATATCCATCACATAAATCTTTTTGACCTTGCATAAAACGACAATAACAATGATACCGCCGATAATGCCGCCGTAAATTGCCAGACCACCATGCCAGGTGGCAAAAATCTCGGAAAGATTGTCCTTATATTGCTCCCATTCAAAGATGACATAATAAATCCGCGCACATACAATGCCAAGGGGTACGGCAAATAATACCGCATCATATAAATCATCCTGCCGGATGCCAAACTGCCGGGATCGTGCTGAAGCATAGACTACTGCAAGAATGACACCGAGCATAATAAGAATACCATACCAGTAAATTGGCTTGGATGCAATATGAAATGCTACATTATTAAAATGAAATTCCAATCCCAATCCCGGGAAGGATACTGTCTGGTTCATGCTTCTGCCTCCTTTTTAGGTTTGACAACAGCAAGGGAGGTCATCCCCTCCTGTGCCCAATGCCGGATGTGCCGCAGTACATCCTCCGACCGTATTGTCTGCAGTACATCGGCAAAATCAAAGCATTGTGCTCCGGAGAAGCAGGCTTCCGCCTGCATGCGGCATACCTCGCTGGCATCATTGCTGCGGCGGATATATTTGCCATAAGCAGCTTTTTTTACCCGACGGAATACGGCTTCATCCAGCCCTTCCGCTGCAATGCGCTGCAGTTCGGCTTCAATGGCTTCCCGCACCGCCTGGGGATTGTCACTTTCACCGCTGAAAATAGCACAGGCGCCACCGGAAAACGTGAAGTAATCCGGATCAAAGGTACGGTCCAGCAGTCCCTTTTGATACAGCGTATCATATAATACTGTGGATTTGCCGCAGACACAATCCGCTGCCAATTCGCCCGACAGCTGGGCCCAATAGGGCTGCTTCGGAATGCTGTCCTTACAGCCAAGCATAAACAATGGACGGGATACTGCCATATGCTTTTCGATATACGGCACTGCTGCCTGCTCCGGCTCCTGTCCGTAATCCCGTGCTGCGATACGGGCAGATTTTTTTGGCGTAATGCGCTCTGCCATTGCTACTACCCGTTCAAACTGATACTGTCCGCAGACAATTAAAATCAGATTGGCAGGAGAATAAAATCCCCGATGACAGAGGTTTAACACCTCCGGATCAATGGGTGCAATGGTCTGCTTGCTGCCTGCCACGGAAATCCGCACCGGATGAACGGAATATAACCCCTCCAGTACGCCCACATAAGCCTGCCAACTGGGACGGTCATCCAGCATGCCGATTTCCTGTCCGATAATGCCCTTTTCCTTTGCCACATTTTCCTCCGTAAAATACGGAGTTGTCACAAACCGCAGCAGAATCTCCAGACAATCATAAAACCGGCTGGTACAGGTAAAATGATAGGCAGTCATGGTATGGCTGGTGAAGGCATTGGGCTGTGCCCCCAATGCAGTAAATTTCTGCAGTGCATTGCCATCCTCTTCCTCGAACATTTTGTGCTCCAGAAAATGGGCAATGCCCGGTGTCACATCATGCTTCTGTCCATCCAGCGTAAAGCTGCAGTCAATCGAACCAAAATCCGCTGCCAGCATGGCAAAGGTCTTGGCGCTGTCTGTCCGGGGAACACAGTAAATCCGCAGGCCATTGTCTAACACCGTTGTC
>CAMBYS010000203.1 GCA_945872165.1 uncultured Clostridia bacterium
TATATTCTTTTTGCTTGTTTCATTTCATTTTATCCCTTCTATAACAAAAATCCCGCAGATTTTCACGAATCCGCGGGATTTTTGTCTTATTTCATATCAAAGTATTTCCGACAGAGAAAATAATAGACTGCAATACAAAGCTGTATAACAAATACGCACGGCACCCAGAACTTATATTCGTTGCGAACCTTTTCCCAATAGGAGAGCTTTTCTCCTCCATATGTTTCTGTGTCATCCAGATAAACCGTGCCATTTTCGTCCTCTAACCGAACGATTCGATATCCACTGCTGTTCATAGAATTATTTCTTCCCGCAGCATAGTAATACGCAGACACGCGGAAAACGGTATTTTTATCACATAATTCTTTCAGACGGTACGCAATGTCTCCATATTGGCGAAACTCATGAATGATAAACGGACTATCTTCCTGTGGTGACCACAGCAGCATTTCATTTTCATCCGAATAACCATTCATTCGATCCTCAATGAAACAATCCTCAAAGGTCACGGAAAATTCTTCGAGGGGTTTATTCTCGCCTGATATCATAGCAAATATTACCGCGAGAATTCCACCTCCCACGATTGTAACCACTACAATCGCACATCCAGCCAGAGCGAAACGCTTCAGGCTTTGCACCATCCGTTCTATCGGGTGTCTCAGGAAGGAGCACATAATAATCAGCAGGATTATCGCCAGAATCCCGGTCTTTATGCGTGCATGCCTGCATTTAAGTGCATTGTACTGCTCCGGTGTAATGTACACATTGCCGTCCTCATCAGCCAGCCGACAGATTGCGCCGCTGTCCGGCAGGAGATCCACGTAAAACAGTGTTTCACCGTCACAGCGTTCCATCAATTTGTCCATATTTTCTCTGCCGTAACTGAGGAAATACGGAATAACAAATCTGCCTTCCTGGTTTGCATACAACTCCAGATGTCCAAACTGCTCAAATGTAAAACCATTATGGTTATTCTGTGCATACTGGTCAAAGAATGTGACCTCCACGCGCTCCGCTTCAAGGGCGTCCACAGGCCTGGCCCAGTACAGATATGCCAGCAGACAAATACCTGCAAGCAATACCGCTGCGCCTGCATAAAATGGCAGCTTCTTCATCTCTATCCTCTCCTTTTCCCCAGTATAGCATGAGAAAATCCGCCATGCAATGGCACAGCGGATTCATTCTGTTCATGCAGCCTGACGCTGTTTGCGGAGCTCTCGGAAGCGTTTTCCAAAGAGCACCTGTGCAATCAGCGGCAGAACCATGATGCACCAGATAATCGGTTCGGAAACAATGACACCCATATAATCCAGCCGTGGTACCAGCAGCATGACGATCAGTACCTTGCCAACCAGCTCGATGGTACTGGAAATCAATGGGGTTACCATGTCTCCCATGCCCTGCAGCGAATTGCGCAGAACGGAAATGACAACCGTCACAAAATACAGCACGGAATTGATGCGCAGATACAGCGATGCAGTCTGGATGATTTCCTCTGTATGCGTACCGGTAACCAGATATACCAGCGTGGGAACAATCGTATTGGTAATGACAATGACAATGCCGCACCAGCACCAGGACAGCAGCAGCGCACGCCAGATACCTGTCCGAATGCGGCTGAATTGACCTGCGCCCAGATTCTGGCTGCAATAGGTTGCCATAGTAGATGCCAGCACGGAAAAGGGCATCATAAACAGTTCTGTCAGCTTGCGTGCCGCCGTATGGGCAACAATGATATTGGCGCCAAAGGTGTTGATGGCGCTCTGCAGCACAACTGAGCCCATATTGACCAGGGACAGCATAAAGCCCATGGACAGACCTGTACTGTACATCCATTGAATCACATGATGGTCATGGCGGAACCGCATAAAATCATCCCGTCCCGGTACCAGCTGAGGATAACGGAACCGGATAAACAACAGGCACAGAACCACGGAAATCGCCTGAGCAAATACAGTCGCAACCGCAGCACTGGCAACGCCCATGTGAAAGCCGCAGATCAGCAGCAGATCCAGTCCCACATTCAGAATCGTGGAAATGACAAGGAAAATCAGGGGCGTAATGCTGTCACCCACTGCACGCAGGGTTGCTGCACATGCATTATAAAATACCGTAATCAGCATGCCCAGCAGGATAATACGGAAATACGAAGAAGCCTGTTCCAGCAGTGTGTCCGGGGTATTGAGCAAGAGCAGCAACGGCTTGAGGAATGCCACCGTCACAACAGTCAGCACCAGCACCGTACCGGCACTCAGCACAACAGTTCCTGCAATGGCTTTTTTCACGCCCTTCTGATCCTGTCCGCCGAAATACCGTGCGGTTACGATGGCAAAGCCATTGGTCAATCCCATCAGAAAGCCAATCATCAGGGAATTGAGGGAATTGGTTGCACCCACGGCTGCCAATGCCTGTTCACCCAGAAAGCTGCCCACAATACGGGTATCGGTCAGACTGTACAACAGCTGGAATAACTGTCCGATCAGCAATGGAATGGCAAACTGCAGAATCAATCGGGTCGGATTGCCCCGGGTCATATCCTTCATAGCAAAAATGCGTCCTTTTCATAAAAAAATCTGGTGTCCTTTTTCTCAGACACCAGATTATACTATCATGTTTAAAAGCTGTTTACAAGCTGCATTCCGTACAAAAAACACCAGTCTGCCAGGGAAAAATCCAACACGTTCCTGCGGATTGTTTCACATTCTTGTCTTTCACAGAATATCGCCTTAATCTTCCCAGGGACGGATGCGGTAACGTGCGCCGATTCGGTCGCAGATGGCCTGACACTGTGCTTCTTCCTCATGGGAAATGGTCGTATCAACTGTGGTCATGACAACCTCCGGTACCGTTTTCACACAGGCTTCCGCAAAAGCCAGCATGGCATCAAAGGACTGCATGCCAAACTTGCTGCGGGTCAGCTTGAGATATTCCTCTGCATTTGGCGTATTCAGGCTGACCGATACCACATCAATCAAACCCTTCAGCTTTTCCGCAATCGGTTCTCCACAAACCAGATCACCCAGACCATTGGTATTGATACGGATTTTTTTATCCGGCCAGTTTTCCTTGAGATATGCAGCTACCTGCAGCAGTACATCCAGCCGTTCTGTGGGTTCACCAAAACCACAGAATACTACCTCTGTATACTTGTCCGGATTACAGCTGTCAATGGCAGCAATTACTTCCTCATAAGACGGCTCATGCTCCAGCCACAGTCCGCCGGAATTGCCCACACTGTCCATGGTCTGGCGCAGACAGAAGGTGCATGCACAGGGACAACGGTTGGTCAGATTGAGATACAAACCGCTATGGACATCATATGCAATCGTCATTTGTTTTTTCATGCGGAAAAAACTCCTTTTTATTTTAATGTAGTTAGAAATTCTTCAAAACAGACACCATCTGTCTTTGG
>CAMBYS010000204.1 GCA_945872165.1 uncultured Clostridia bacterium
TTGCTGCCAGCCACTCACGTGCGCCGGACTTGTCCAGCATCGGATCAGCTGCTGCTACAACCTCAGCGCCTTCAATGTTGTTCAGCAGGTTGTTGATGTGCAGCTTGCCAATACGACCGCAGCCTACTACGCCAAATCTCAAATTTGCCATGACCTGTTCTCTCCTTGTCTATACTTGTTGAATTCTCCAGAAAGCTGGATACCCGCGGCCATGACACCGCAGAGTATCCAGAATCTTATGCACATACAATATAAGGTTTTGTATCCTTACTTTGCCATTTCAGCAGTGATGTACTCGTAAGCCATCTTTGCGTACTTGAACGGATTTGCCTTAGCCGGGTCCTGCTCAGCCTCAACCATGATCCAGCCTTCATAGCCGATCTCATCCAGTTTCTTCAGAACTGCCGGGAAGTCTACGCAGCCTTCCGGATCGCCCGGTACGGTAAAGCAGCCGTTACGAACGGACTTCAGGAAGGACCAGCTCTCCTTGATTGCCTGGTCACGAAGCGGCTTACGCATGTTCTTCAGATGTACATGACCAATTCTGTTCGGGAACTTTTCGAGAATTGCCAGCGGATCTACCTCAGAGAAGGTCCAGTGACCGGTGTCATAGCACAGCAGCAGGTCATCAGAAGTGTTCTCCAGCATACGCACGGTCTCTTCCAGAGTCTGTACGCAGGTACCCATATGATGATGGAAGCATGCACGGATGCCGTTGCTCTTTGCGTACTCAGCCAGCTTGTTCAGACCTTCGCACATCTGCATGAACTCAGCATCGGTAAACAGCGCCTTGTTCTCGAAGATGGACAGATCCTGGTTGCCCTGGATGGAGTAAGACTGCTCGGAAATATTGATTGCAGTTGCACCTGCATAGGACAGGTACTCGATTTCCTTCTTAAATTCTTCAAAGGTTTCCTCAAAGGGCTTGGTGCCCAGGAAGGAAGAGAACCACTTGGAAGCAATGGTCATACCGCGCAGATCCAGCGCTTCCTTCAGTTCCTTTACATCAGACGGATACTTGTGGCCAACTTCACATCCGGTAAAGCCTGCCAGACGCATTTCGGAGATACACTGCTGGAACGTATTTTCATCGCCCAGATCCCACATGTCGTCATTGGTCCAGCCAATCGGACAGATACCCAGCTTGATATCCTTGTTTGTGAACATAATCACAACACCTCCATGATTTTATTCCACCTGTTCTGCGCCATACATGGTGTGAAATCTCTCCTAATTTTCACACCGTACGCAGGCAGGCAATAGGCATTTCTCCTACTCTATTTATGATAAAGGATAGCAACGTATTTGTCAAATGTTTTGTGCAACTTGGTGAAGTATTTTTTGTTTCTCCCACAAGAAAGCGATATCCCCCCGCAAATTCCGTTCATTTTGCCGCAGAGATTCCAGCCTGTTTGCATACCCTTTGTAACATCCGTACAAATATGGTTTTTATCGCTTTGTGCGTGAAAACCGGCGAAAAAAGCCGCCCCTGCAGCCAGGGACGGCTTTGTATCATGTATTTCGGAAATTACTTTCTTGCAAGTACCTTCTTGACGTTGGCAACAACCTCGTCAGCAGTCAGCTTGTAAACTTCCTGCAGATAAGCCTGTGCGCCAACCTGGCCGAACTGGTCATGTACGCCAACCATTTCAACCGGAGTCGGAGCCTTTTCAGCCAGAACGCGTGCAACAGCAGCGCCCAGACCTACGGTGCAGTTGTGGTTCTCAGCGGTTACGATAGCGCCGGTTTCCTTTGCACACTTAACGATCAGATCCTCGTCAATCGGCTTCCAGGTGAACATGTCGATGACACGAACGGAGATGCCCTCTTCCTGCAGCTTCTCATAAGCCTTCAGGGACTCGTCTACCATGATGCCGGAAGCGATGATGGTAGCAACGTCGTTGTCGGATTCCTTCAGGGTAACGCCCTTGCCGATTTCGAACTCGGAACCGTCAGCGTAAACGGTGGTGAAGCCCTTACGGATCATACGCATGTAGGACAGACGGCCTTCTACAGCAGTCAGCTTCTTGGTCAGGTCATAAACCTGAACGTAGTCAACCGGGTCGATAACGATTGCATCCGGAACAGACATGTACAGAGCGCAGTCCTCAAACGGCATATGGGTACCGCCGTTGTATGCAGCGCATACGCCAGGGTCAGAACCCAGAACCTTAACGCCCAGCTTAGCATATGCAGCAGACATGAAAGCCTGGTCAAATGCACGGCGGGAAGAGAAGCAGCCGAAGGAATGGATCCATGCCTTCTTGCCGGTAGCAGTCAGACCTGCAGCAATGCCCATAGCGTTTGCTTCAGCGATACCAGCGTTGATGGTGCGATCCGGATAAGCCTTAGCCAGCTTAGCGGTATTGATGCAGTTATACAGGTCGCAGTCAACATGGCAAACAGACTTGTCTGCTTCCATCAGCTCCAGCATTGCGTTAACGTAACCGTCACGGCAGTTGCGGGAGTCTTTTTCGTGCTTTCCAATCAAAGTAATACTCATTTTTGCGTGCCCTCCTTACTTTGCAGCCTTAACAGCAGCAAGCTCTGCCTCTGCTGCAGCGATTGCTTCTTCCCACTGCTCCGGAGTCGGCTGCGAGCTGTGAGCACCGGACGGCTCAGCGAAGGTAGCACCCTTACCCTTAACGGTGTTCAGGATGATTGCGGTCGGCTGACCCTTTACTTCAACAGCAGCGTGAACAGCGTCATAAACCTGCTCTACATCGTTGCCGTCCTCCACTTCAATGACGTTCCAGCCAAAAGCATCGAACTTTGCGCCCAGGCCCTTGCCATGGGACATGATCTCATCAACGGGGCCGTCCAGCTGACGCTTGTTGCTGTCTACGAAGCAAACGAGGTTATCCAGCTTGTAATGAGCTGCAAACTGAGCTGCCTCCCAAACCTGGCCTTCATCACACTCGCCGTCGCCTACGAATACAAATACATGGTTATCGCGGCCGTCAATCTTGTTGCCCAGTGCTGCACCAGTAGCGGTGGACATGCCCTGGCCCAGAGAACCGGTTGTCAGGTCAACGCCCGGAGTCTTGGTACGGTCGGTATGGGACGGGAAGTTGGTTGCCGGCTTGTTCAGCGTGCGGGTCAGCTCCAGGTCATAGAAGCCCTTCAGCGCGAGGGTTGCGTATGCACAGGGACCTGCATGGCCCTTGGACAGTACACACCAGTCACGATCTTCCCAACGCGGATTCTTCGGGTCAACCTTCATTACATCGCCATACAGGACAGCCATAGCCTCAACAATCGACATCGAGCCACCGACGTGTCCAAAGCCAAGCGAACCGATGGTTTTCAGGGTCTCAACTCGGATTTCAGCTGCGAATTCACGGAGAGCCTGCATCTTTTCTGCTTTCTGCATTGAATACACCTACCTATTCCTTAAT
>CAMBYS010000205.1 GCA_945872165.1 uncultured Clostridia bacterium
TTCCAATACATGGGGCAGCAGGACCGCATTGGCCAATCCATGCGGTACATTATATCAATTAACAGTCTGATAATATCATAGGAAAAGAAATTCGTCAAATAACAAACGCGCTAAAAAAATCCGGTGTTTTTTCTGCATGACTGCGTAAAATGGCTGCATGAATACGGATAGAAACAGCCCCATGCCTTGACTTTCTGTCTGGGAGTCGCTTATAATTTGTTCAGTAAAAAATCAGAAAAAGGAGTAATGTTATGCCATTGGATGCTGTGTGCCTGTTGGCAACGGTACGTGAATTGAATGCGCGTATGGCTGGCGGACGCATTGATAAAATATACCAGCCGGAACGGGATGAAATTGTATTATCTGTCCGGCTGATGCGCGGTGGTGTCAAGCTGCTGCTGTCTGTGGGTGCAGGAACACCCCGGATGCATTTTATTGAAACCGGTAGGGAAAATCCTGCGGCGCCTCCCATGTTCTGCATGCTGCTGCGCAAACATTTACAGGGTGCAAAAATTGTTTCGGTCACTTCACCGGATATGGAACGTATGGCCATCATTACCTGTGATACGGTAGATGAAATGGGTGTACCCAGCCAGAAATATCTGGCTGTGGAACTCATGGGCAAATATTCCAATATTATCCTGTATGATGCAGAGGGACGCATTCTGGATGCAGTCAAGCGCATTGACGGGGATACCTCCGGCAAACGGCAGGTATTGCCGGGACTGTTTTACCGTATGCCGCCTCCTCAGGACAAGCTGAATCTGATGGAAGTATCCCAGGCAGGCCTTGCAGCAGCTATTCATGGGGCAGAGGAAGATACGCCATTGGACCGCTGGCTGCTCAATCATTTCAAGGGACTGTCTCCGCTGCTGTGCCGGGAACTGGCATGCCGTGCCTGTGGCGAAACGGCGAAGCCTATGTGTGACCTGACCGCCGGAGAACGGGGCAGTCTGTCCGATATACTGGCAGATTTTGTCCAGATGATTGAGGACAACCGCATGAAGCCCTATCTGGTGACCCATGCGGCAGATGGCACCGTGTTTGATTATACCGTGATGCCGGTGACTCAGTATGGCGATCTGATGCAGAATACCCAGGCAGAAAGCTTTTCTCAGCTGCTGTCAGATTTTTATGAGAAGAAAAGCAACATAGAACGCATCCGCCATCATGCTGCCAATATGAATCATACGATTCAGAATGCACGTGACCGAGTCCGCCGTAAGCTGGCTGCCCAGCGAAAGGAACTGAGCAGTTCTCAGAACCGAGAAAAATTCAAACGGCGGGGAGATCTGATTACTGCCAATCTGTATCAGATTGAACCGGGTTCCCGCAAGGTAAAGGTAATTGATTATTTTGATCCTGCTTGTCCGGAAATTGAAATCAATCTGGATATCCGGCTGTCTCCCCAGCAGAACGCACAGAAGCAGTTTAAGCTGTATACCAAGGCAAAAAATGCAGAGGAACAGCTGACAAAACAGATTGCTCAGGGTGAACAGGAATTGCTGTATCTGGACAGTGTGCTGGAAGCCATTACGGAAGCGGAGAATCTGACCGATCTGGCACAGATTCAGGAGGAATTGATTTCTACCGGATATCTGTCTGCCAAGCAGGATAAGAAAAAACGCCGCCGGGCCAAGCCGGTACAGGGTAAGCCTTTCCATTACCGCACGACAGATGGCTTTGATGTATTTGCCGGTAAAAATAATACCCAAAATGATCTGTTGACGTTGAAAACAGCCTTTAAACATGATATGTGGTTCCATACCCAGAAAATCCATGGTTCCCATGTCATTCTGGTATGTGATGGACGGGAGCCTACCAATGAAGCCATGACAGAAGCAGCGGAAATTGCTGCCTGGCATTCTCAGGCACGCGGTTCTTCCCAGATTCCGGTGGATTATTCCGAAGTTCGGAACATTAAAAAGCCTAATGGTGCCAAGCCCGGTATGGTGATTTATCATGTCTATCAGACTGCATTTGTCACACCAGAGGAAAAGAAAATTGAAAAACTCCGAATCGAGTGAGAAAATATCTTGTCGATTACACAAAAGTATGGCATAATAAATAGATAAAAATAATTTGTAAGGAGTAGCTCGTATGCAGAATCATCAGTTAGTGCTGATTGTTGACTTTGGCGGCCAGTATAACCAGCTGATTGCCCGCCGGGTACGTGAATGTAATGTATACTGCGAAATCAAGCCGTATACCACTCCATTGGAAGAAATTAAAGCGATGAACCCCAGCGGTATTATCTTTACCGGCGGCCCGAACTCGGTTTTTGACATGAGTTCCCCACATTATACAAAGGATATCCTGGAAATCGGTGTACCGGTATTGGGCATTTGCTATGGCTGTCAACTGATCGCATGGATGGGTGATGGCGAAGTAAAGACCGCACCGGTATCGGAATATGGTAAAATTGAACTGGATGTAACCAAACCGGAATCCAAGCTGTTTAAGGATGTACCGGAACAGTCTGTTGTATGGATGAGCCATACCGACTACATTGCAACGCCGCCCCAGGGCTATGACATTATTGCAAAGACCAATGATTGCCCCTGTGCTGCTATGGCAAATGTGGAAAAGAATATTTATGCGGTTCAGTTCCATCCGGAGGTAACCCATTCCGAATATGGCAAGCAGATTCTGCATAACTTCCTGTATGAAGTCTGTGCTTGTGCCGGCGACTGGGTGATGGATAACTTTATTGAAAATACCGTAGCAGAGCTGCGGGAGCGCATTGGAGATAAAAAGGTCATTCTGGGCCTGTCCGGCGGCGTAGACAGCTCGGTTGCAGCCGGTCTGCTGTCCCGTGCTGTAGGCAAGCAGCTGACCTGTGTATTTGTGGATCAGGGTCTGATGCGCAAGGATGAAGGCGACTTTGTCGAGCAGACCTTTACCACTATGTTTGATATGAATTTTGTCCGTGTCAACTGCGGCGATCATTTCATGGCACAGCTGAAGGGTGTTACGGATCCGGAGGAAAAGCGTAAGATTATCGGCAGAGAATTCTATAAGGTTTTCTGGGACGAGATCCGCAGCCAGGCAGAGGAAGGTTTCTTTGCACAGGGCACCATTTATCCGGACAGAATTGAATCCGGCAAGGGCAAGAGCGATGGCAAGGCCAATACTGCTGTCATTAAGACCCACCACAACATGGCGAAAATGCCGGAGGATATCCAGTTCCTGGGTACCATTGAACCTCTTGGCGATCTGTTCAAGGACGAGGTTCGTGCAGTGGGTGAAAAGCTGGGCATTCCGAGAGAACTGGTATGGCGTCAGCCGTTCCCGGGTCCGGGGCTGTGTGTCCGCATCATTGGAGAAATCAGAGCAGAGTAGGTATAAATCCTGCTGGAGGCAGACTGTGTACTGCGGGTTGAAATGGCAAAGAA
>CAMBYS010000206.1 GCA_945872165.1 uncultured Clostridia bacterium
TGCCCTGTCTGAAGTATTCGCCAAAGGTGCTGACGGCGGCATGGAGCTGGCGCAGATGGTCATTGAGGAAGCTGACAGCGGCAAGGCTGCATTTGCTCCGCTGTATCCGGATGAGATGCCGCTGAAGGAAAAGATTGAAACCATTTCCCGTGAAATTTACGGTGCAGACGGTGTAACCTATTCCGCATCCGCAGAAATGTCCCTCAAGGCAATTTCCGATCTGGGCTATGGCAATCTGCCGGTCTGCATGGCAAAGACCCAGTATTCCCTGTCTGATGACCCGAAGAAGCTGGGCCGTCCTTCCGGCTTCCTGATTAACATTCGTACCGCACGTGTCAGCGCCGGTGCCGGCTTCGTTGTCTGTGAAACCGGTAAGGTTATGACCATGCCGGGTCTGCCCCGCATCCCCTCCGCCTTTAACATTGATGTGGATGCTGACGGAAAAATTACCGGTCTGTTCTAAGATACCTACGCTATGATTCAAATACAAACCCACAATGTAATGGAAACAGAGCATGCGGGCGGCAGTCTGGCCAAAAAACTGTCACCCGGTGCACTTGTCGCATTTACCGGTGATCTGGGCGCAGGAAAAACCGCTTTCTGCCGCGGTTTCCTGCATGCACTGGGTTATACCGGACGTGTTACCAGTCCGACCTTTGCCATCGTCAATGAATATGATACCGAACTGTGCCGGGTGTGCCATTTCGATATGTACCGTATTCTGGATGAGGATGCCTTATATGATATCGGCTGGGATGATTATTTTGACGGTGATACCATTCTCCTGGTGGAATGGAGCGAAAATGTTACCGGCGCCCTGCCGGAGGACCGCATTACGGTAGATATCCGCCGCGGCGAAGCAGAGGATGACCGGGTGATTACAATCGAAGGAGGAAACCTATGAAAATTTTAACACTGGAATCTTCCTCTGTATCTGCATCTGTCTGTGTGACAGAGGACACCCGGCTGCTGGCCCAGTCCTTCCAGAACTGCGGCATGACCCACAGTGCCACTCTGCTGCCTATGATTGACCATGTGATGACCGCATCCCGGCTGACCATGGATGACATTGATGCAGTTGCCTGTGTTACAGGTCCCGGTTCCTTTACCGGTATCCGCATCGGCGTTGCCACTGCCAAGGGCATTGCAGACGGAAAAAATCTGCCCTGCATCGGTGTTTCCAGCATGGCAGGAAACGCCTGGAATGTAGGTCCGCTGACCGACCGCTTGATCTGTCCGGTCATGGATGCCCGGCGCAGCCAGCTGTATAACGCATTATTCCTGTTTTCCGACGGAACCCTTCACCGTCTGACCCCTGACCGCCTGATTCAGATGGAAGATTTGAAAAAAGAATTAATTTCTTATGAAAAATCTGTCATTCTGGTTGGAGATGGTGCACAAATGTGCTATAATAATTTTACTGTTTCCAGTGATCTTGATTGTATCACTGCACCGCCCGGTCTGATTTACCCCTGCGCCCATGGTGCCGCTATGGAGGCCCACCGTCTGGCACAGGAGGGACAGTTGGTCTCTGCTGCCCAGCTGATGCCGAGTTATCTCCGCCAGCCTCAGGCTGTCCGGGAACGACTGGCCCGCGAAGCAGGTCAGACCGCGCAATCTACAAAAAAGGAGTAACGAATCATGGCTCAAGTTCATGTCATCAATCATCCGCTGATTGTACACAAGCTGTCTCTCATGCGGGATAAGTATACCGGTCCCAAAGAATTCCGTGAGGCTGTAGAGGAAATTTCTTCCCTGCTGTGCTACGAGGCTACCCGTGATCTCCCGCTCAAGGAGGTCGAAATTGAAACCCCGATTGCACAAACCAAGGTAAAGTTTATTTCCGGCAAAAAACTGGCAGTTGTCTGCCTCCTGCGTGCCGGCCTTGGCATGGTTGACGGCGTGCTGGACCTGATCCCGAATGCAAAGATCGGACATATTGGTATGTACCGCGATCCGGATACCATGCAGCCGGTGGAATATTACTGCAAGCTGCCTACTGACATTGCAAGCCGTGATGTCATTGTAGTGGATCCCATGCTGGCTACCGGCGGTTCTGCTATTGTTGCCATCCAGTTTCTCAAGAACTATGGCGTACAGAACATCAAGCTGCTGTCCATCCTTGCGGTTCCGGAATCCATTTCTGCCATTCAGGAAGAGCATCCGGATGTGGATATCTTCTGTGCGGCAGTGGATGAAAAGCTCAATGAAAAGGGCTATATCGTCCCGGGTATGGGCGATGCAGGTGACCGCCTGTTCGGTACCAAGTAAAAAAATCAGCCGGTGCTTCTGTTGTCAGACAGCATCGGCTTTTTTCTGTGTAAAAGGAGATTTCATGACTCTGCCCTTTGAAGGCTCCGGAAAACGGTTTTATCCCTATTTCTGGTATCTGAAAAACAAATATGGCGGACGGGTTGCCAAGGTGCCCCTGGATGGCGGTTTTACCTGCCCCAATCGTGATGGCAGCAAGGGCACCGGCGGCTGTATCTACTGCTCCCCCGCCGGAAGCGGTGATTTTATCTCCCCGTCCAGTTCTATTTCCCAGCAGTTTGAAGCCTATCGCAGCAGTATGCTGTCCAAATGGACTCCGGTAGGATATATTCCCTATTTCCAGTCCTTTACCGGCACCTATGCCCCAGTGGAACGCCTGCGGGAGCTGTACACCCAGGCGGTACGGCTGCCGGATACCGTCGGGCTTGCCATCGCCACACGGCCGGACTGCATCAGCCCGGAGATTTGCGGTCTGCTGGCAGAACTGGAAGAACAGACTGATGTAACGGTGGAACTGGGTGTGCAGACCATCTTCGACCGCACGGCAGAGCGCTGCAATCTTTGCCATACCTTCGCGGATTTCCAGCAGGCATTGGCGCTGCTGCAGTCCATTCCGGTTTCCATCTGTGTCCATCTCATCAATGGCCTGCCGGGTGAAACGCCGGAACAGATGGTCCAATCCGCCAGAACCGTGGGGTCTATGGGGATTCATGCCGTCAAGCTGCATGCTCTGCATGTGCTGCGGCATACCCGGCTGGCGGAACAGAACTACACCTGTCTGACCCAGGAGGCATATGTTACCATTGTCTGTGACCAGCTGGAGGTTCTGCCGCCGCAGGTGGTCATCCAGCGCCTGACCGGTGACGGAAAGGGCACTGACCTGCTTGCCCCTGACTGGAGCCGCAACAAACGGTCGGTACTGGCTGCCATTGACCGGAAGCTGAAAGCCCGGAACAGTGTACAGGGCTGCAAATTGTGATAGAATAAGCCGCCGGCTGTATGCCAGCGGCTTTTGTCCTGTCAGTCAGAATATTCCCGCACCATTTTAAACAGCTGGGTCCGGTTACGGATACTCAGCTTTTTATAAATGTTCAAAATATGCTTTTTTAAT
>CAMBYS010000207.1 GCA_945872165.1 uncultured Clostridia bacterium
GAAGCGATCCGCATTGGTAGAAATAGTCAAAATTTTCGACTTTTCAGATACGCCCAGTATGCTTGTCGGTTCTTGCGGTGTCTGGAGGGATTTTTCATGATTCAAGAAGTTGTATCCGTCGGTCTGGCAGTGGATGAACGCTGGAAGATCATTAAAAACCGGATTGAACCGGAAAACAGCGGCAATGCCAATCTGAAGCGCATCTGTATTGTCACCGGTACCCATGGCGATGAGCTGGAAGGACAGTATGTCTGCTATGAGCTGGCACGCCGGATCAATGCCCAGAAACAATACCTGAATGGTATCGTGGACATTTATCCCGCACTCAATCCGCTGGGTATTGACTGCATCATGCGTTCCGTACCCAAATTTGATCTGGATATGAACCGTATTTTTCCCGGCTCCAATACCAGCGCCACAACAGAATATATTGCGGCACAGATTATGCAGGATATGAGCGGTGCAGATATGGCAATTGATATCCATGCCTCCAATATTTTCCTCCGGGAAACCCCGCAGGTACGTGTCAATGAAACTACCGCGGATACCCTGATTCCCTATGCCCGTCTGCTGAATACGGACTTTGTCTGGGTACATGCTTCCGCTACCGTACTGGAATCCACCCTGGCACACAGTTTGAACAGCACCGGTGTTCCCTGTCTGGTGGTGGAAATGGGTGTAGGTATGCGGATTACCCGGGAATACTGCATGCAACTGGTAGACGGCATCTTCCGTGTTATGTGTGAGCTGGGCATCTGGACCGGTGAAGCACCGGAGGTACGGGAACCCATTGTCTCCCGTGACCGTCAGGTGAGCTTTGTCAATGCGGAAGCTTCCGGTATTTTTGTCCCCTGCATCCAGCACTGGACCCATGTGGAAAAGGGCCAGCATATCGGTGACATTGTCTATCCCGCTACCGGTGAAATCCTGCATGAATGCCGTTCCGAAGTATCCGGCTATGTCTTTACACTGCGGGAATATCCGGTTGTCTATTCCGGTTCCCTGATTGCACGTATTCTGGAAGATGAAAACGAGGAGGATGTCTGAAATGCTGAAGGAAACACTGTTTGAACTGCCCTCCCCTTATCGGGACCCGCTGAATATTACCGGCTATCGCTTCGGACGCGGAGAAAAATCCGTCTGCATTGTAGGCGCTATGCGGGGCAATGAAGTGCAGCAGCTGTATATCTGTTCCCAGCTGGTGCATACCCTGGAGCAGTTTGAGAAAAAAGGACTGATTGTCAAGGGAAATGAAATTCTGGTCATCCCGTCGGTGAACCATTATTCCATGAACATCGGCAAGCGCTTCTGGGCTATGGATAATTCCGATATCAACCGCATGTATCCCGGTTATGACCGCGGCGAAACTACCCAGCGTATCGCTGCCGGTATGTTTGAGAAGGTACAGGGCTATCGCTATGGCATCCAGTTCGCCTCCTTCTATGTTCCCGGCGACTTTATTCCCCATGTCCGCATGATGGATACCGGATATCAGTCCACTTCCCTTGCCAATCTGTTTGGCCTGCCCTACGTGCTGGTGCGCAAGCCGCGGCCCTATGATACCGGTACGCTGAATTACAACTGGCAGATCTGGGATACCAATGCATTCTCTATTTATACCAAGGAAACCGACCAGATTGATGAGGAATCGGCACGTATGGCCATTGTATCAGTCCTCCGGTTCCTGTCCCGCATGGGTATCATCAAATACCATTGCCACAGCGGTTATATTGCCTCTATTATCCAGGAGGATGACCTTCGTTCTGTCCAGTCCACTTCCCCCGGTATTTTTGTCCGTCTAAAGCATCCGGGAGATACCGTATCCTATGGAGATGCCCTTGCACAAATCATCCATCCGCTGGAGGGCTATGTCATGGACCATATTTATGCCCCCTGTGATGGCATTGTCTTTTTCTCCCATTCGGGTCCCCTTATCAATGAACAGACCACGGCATTCCGTATCATTCGCAGGCTGCACGGTTAATCAGCTTTTGCTGGATTTCCCGAATACGCTCCACTTCATATTCTTTGTTATAAATGGCACGTATTGCCGCATACATAGACGCTGCATCCCAGTCGGGGTGCGGCGTTTTTAATTTTTCATATAATTCCCTTGCCGCAGCGCCCACAGCATCCTTACGCTCCAGCTTGCGCAGACCGTCGGTAAAATCCTCCGGATAATACCCATTGTTCACCAGACACTGGCAGCCGGGATTCAGGTCATATTTGGACTGATGGAGGTCAAACAACAGCTGTTCCACCTGTTCTTCAGATACATTCTGTCCCAGCATTGCCAGTGCCCGCCGCACCAGTGCATTGCGTTCCTCTGTCATCTCAATGGGATACAGGGAATAGGTCATGCTGAGCACTGCACCCAGGATTCTGTTCTGATTTTCTCTGGTCATGGATATCTCCTCCTTTTTGGTTACAGTATACCACGAAACAAAAAATCCCGCAGGTTTTTCCGCGGGATTTCGTGTGTTCTATTAAAATTTACTGTCCAGATATTCCACAACCCCCTTCAGGGTATCATGGTTGTTGTCCGGTACAATGACATCTGCCAGCTCCAGCACTTCCTTCCGTGCGTTTGCCGGTGCAAAGCTGATGCCGGCAGAGGTGAGCATGGGAATATCGTTATTGCTGTCACCTACACAGCAGACAAGCTCCGGCTTAATGCCGAGATACTCTGCCGCACGGCGGACACCATCTCCCTTATGTCCGCCCTTACAGGTCATTTCATAATAAATCGGCGTAGAGAAGGTCAGATTGAAGCAGTCCTTCCAGTCATCCAAAAACTGCTTGACTTCATCCACCTGGGCATGTTCGCCGGTGAAATTGATTTTCCCCCATTCGCTGGCAGGTTCTGCAATTTCATCCAGGCCGCATTGTGTATATGGGATATCCAGCAGATCAAAATGCTGTCTGGTAATCTCACACATATTGCAGACATAAGAATGATCCAGCAGATAAACTTCAATGCCGATATGGGGAAACCGCTGCATGACTTTGCGGGCCAGTTCCTTTGCCCGGTCATCCAGTCCTTCCATATAGACAATCTGCTCTGTGGTTTCATCGCAGATAATGGCGCCATTCAGATAAACACCCGGGCCATTGCATGGTAAAATGCGGCGGTATGCCGCAGTACCCGGACGGGTTCGTCCTGTTGCCAGCGAAAAATGACCGCCATTGGCTGTAAAATATTCCAGTGCCTCAATGGTTTCTGCGCCGATGGTTCTCTCATCATTCAGTAAGGTACCGTCCATATCGGACGCAATAAAAATTCCATCAAATTTACCCATTTTGATTCCTCAGTTTCTGTAATACAGTGGTGAAAT
>CAMBYS010000208.1 GCA_945872165.1 uncultured Clostridia bacterium
CTGTACATTCAGACCATACCACAGGTCAGACAATTCAAATTTTTTCTGTCCGCTTTTATAGTCCACTACCCGGATATACAGGGTTCCATCCTTCACATAGCCATCCACACGGTCTACCTTACCGTTCATTTCCACAGTTCCATCCGGACTGCGCAGCACAATCGGCTTTAAATCCCCGCCATAGGCGAAATTCAATTCAAAATCCACAGGTGTAAAATCTGAGCACCGCATTTCCTCCAACAGGTTATCCAGCACATCTGTGAGCATATCCACCAGACGGCGGAACAAATGCCGGAATCGTGCAGAATGCTGTTCCAGTCCGCCCAGCTGGGTTTCAATATAAATGGCAGTCCAGCGTTTTGCCAGCTGATGCACCGCTTCATTTTCCGGAATGGCATCGCCATACTGCTCCCGCATGTCCTCCAGGGTATGTTCCAGGACAAAATGCAAAAAAGTACCGGTTTCCGGCGCATCAAAGGCTGCCCGGCGGCGTTCCTTTGCTTTCAGACCATACCGCAGGAAATAGGCATACTGGCAGCGGTAAAAGGCATCCACGCGGGATGCGGTAACCCGCAGCTTTTCACCATACAGGGCATGGACAACACCTGTATTCCGCAGCGGACCCCGAACCGACCGCTCCATGGGCTGAATGGGAACTTCTGCCGCCCGAAACGCTGCCTGAGCCGCCGGCGCACTGTCCCGTGCCGCACCGCGGCATGCCAGATCAAAGCGGGGACGCTCGGCTTCCAATCGGTACTGCTGTTCCAACCCGCTTTCACTGGTTTCCGGCACATGAGGCAGCAAATGCCGCACCGTGCCGATCAGGAAAGACGGACGCATTTCCCCGTCTGCCCCCACGGTGCTCCATGACAGCAGCAAAGACTGGGAAGCGGAAGCAAACACACGATACATGGCTGCCTGTTCCCGTTCCATACGATCCTCACTGGTTTCCAGCTCTACCTCCAATCCCAGCAGCACATCCCGTTCATGGTCGGTCAGGATGCCGCCGGTTTCTCCGGCGGAGGGCAGCACGCCGTCATTGACACCCAACACAATCAAATGGGGAATACCGGTTTTGCATACACGGTCAATGGAGCCGCAGGTCACACGATCCAATGACACCGGAATGGTACCCACATCATATTCCGTCAATACCAGTCCCAGCAGGGTAACAAAGGCATCGGTTTCCATGGGGACATCCCCCTGTACCCAGGCGAACTGTTCCATGGCTTCCATCAAAATTTCCCACAGCTGACGGTATTCCTCTGCGGTCTGCAACCGACCTGCCTGTTCATGCAAATCCGCACGGGCTGCAATGGTTTCCGGTGCGCCGATGGCTTCCAGGAAATGATACAATACCTGTACATATTGTGTTGCTGTTTTCGCCTGTTCCAACGCTTCCTGCAAATTCTCCAGCGGCTGTACTGCTTTTTCCCGCAGCAGATTCAGATGAGCCAGCTTCTGCTGTGCGGTTTCATCCATTTCCCCGCTGAAGCTGTCCGGATGGGCAGTAAAGGGCTTGCGCCATGCCGTACCGCGGATGCGGCGGAACAGCACATAATTTTCCAGTTCATCACATTCCTCTGCTGTCAGTCCGGCAAATCCGGTTTTCAGATAGGTAAACATATCCTCATACCGCCAGCCGCCGGTGACGGTATGCAGTGCCGCACTGGCAAGCGCCAGCACCGGCTTCTGCAGAATATCACTTTTTTCACTCAGAAAGACCGGGATATCATAGCGTTCAAATATCAGTTCCAATATTGGGGCATACTGGTCAAAATTTCGTGCAGTCACCACAATATCCCGCCGTCTGGTATCGGTTTCCCGCAGCAAACGCCGGATATAAGCGGCAGCAAATTCACATTCGGAGAACAGATCTCCTGCCGCATGCAGCCGGACACTGGTGTCTTCTGTTTCCATATGGTCTGCCGTGGTTTCCAGTCCATGCTGTTCCAATATGGCAAGGGCAGGCGGCCGGGACATATGCATCTGTTCCCGGATTTCCCGTTCCAACGGTTCCCCGCACTGCTTTGCCAATGCCATCAGACGCCCTTCCACCTTTGCGGTTTCCGGGAACAATTCCGGTTTTGCCGGATCACCGGTCAGCGCAATGGTAATCGGGACATGCTGATGCAGCAGGACAGACAGAATGTCCAGTTCCTGCCGGTTGAAGTTATCAAACCGATCCAGATAAACCTCTGTCTGGTCAAACAATGTGCTGTCCGGCAGACGTTCCGCAATTTTGGTCATCTGATCCCGTGGATCCGGCAATTCCTCTTCTGTCAGGGTTTCATAAACCGTACCAATAGCGCCCAAATCCCGCAGCTTATCGGATAAATGCCCCTCTGCTTCTGCAGAAGCCCGCAGCAATTCCTCCGGGGAAATCTGACCGCATTTCATTTCATCCAATACCTGCAGCAGATCACGCAGAATATCCGGTCGCCGGATGGCACCGTCATATACAGTCAAAGTATCCGATGACCGACGGACAGCTTCATATAATACCAGCAAGCGTCCCGCAGGTGTGAGGATCGTATCCGCCAGTCCGCCGGCTTCCGAAAACACCCGGTTTGCAATACGCCGGAAGGTCAGTACTTCTGCATACCGGGCACCGGTGTTCTGGGTCACCTGTGCCAGCATGCGTTCATATTCATGGGACGCCAGCTCCGGCACGATCAAAATCTGCCGTTTGCCGCTGTCTGCCCGTGCCGCAATGCGCCGCAGGATTTCGGTTGTCTTGCCTGTACCGGCACGACCAATCATCAGCTTCAAAGTCATTCACCATCCATTTCCATACTGTGTCCAGTATACCAGAAGCCGGAGAAAAAAAGAAGCGGAAGTGGTTGCCAGCATTCTATTTTGCATAGCATCGTTGGCACGTCACTGCGCTGAAACCGCTTTCTCTGCGAGCGCAAAAGGGGACTCTTAGGCGAGTCCCCTCTTGCAACACCCCAGCCCCTGGCAAGTGTGATGTGGGCGGCCAAAGCTGCCGTATACCAAAAGCTTTGACCGCCCTTGTGAGCCAGCGAACAGAGGGTTACATGGTAAGCGATGCCGTTTCATTTTACCGGCTGAGATATCCAATTTACGGTACCGTCCTGAAATCTCTGTCCGCAGCCCCCATAGACCGCCGAAATCTTTTGTTGTATAGGAGATTTCGGCGGTCCGTACCAATGAAGGCAAAGGAGAGAGATTGCAAAGAGAGAACCTTGGTGCTCTCTTTGCAGTAAGAAGGAAAGATTCTCGGAGCAGAAACATACGAATCGTATAATAAAAATCTTTTCGCCAAAAAGAAAAAAGCAGCCGATTCTCTCGACTGCTTA
>CAMBYS010000209.1 GCA_945872165.1 uncultured Clostridia bacterium
TTTAATCATAATACCTTTGTCAAGAGAGTGCACTATTTATTTGGATTGCTATAGGTAAAGAACATCCAGAATACCTTGAATCCATAGGCCATATTGGCAAATGCAGACTGGTAAATCAGGAAGGATGCGATTGCAACCGGCCCGCACATGCGCTTGATCCATGGACGAAACTTGCCATCTTTGGTCGGCTTGGAGCGGTCAACAATCTGTCCCATGGTAACATCGGTAAATGCGTCAACAAATCGGGCCGCCATCATCAATAAACCAACCAGACCTCCCGAAATCCCCATGACATCGGTATAAAACTTCATCATGAACATGGAAGACAGAATAAAGGTAAAGTCATTACCAAAATCACCGAACATGTAACCTATCTTATCCTTTATGCCAAATGGCTGGACAGATGCAGAATTAGCTGCCATTGTTTTTCCCTCTCTTTCTTTCAAATGGTCTTTTTATCTCCAAGGCACAGATTACGCCTTGTCAATCTTGATCAGCTTGGCATTGAGACTCTCAAGGAAGCCTTCCGGCATGCTGCTGCCTGCCATTTCCACCATATTTTCCGGTGTCATGGTTTTCATCATATCCCACATGCCTTCGCCGGGTGTAAGATTGAAGTTGGTCGCCAGCTTGACTGCCTCTGCGACAACTGTCATCGCCTCTTCACTCTGTGCAAGCTCTTCCATCGTATACTTAACGCTGTACTTGCCCTCCGGGAATTCCATGGGAGCTTTCAGATCCAGATTGCCTGCCAGCTTGAACCAGTTCGCAACGCCCTCCTGTCTTTCATTGAACTCCGGCAGTACATAAATTGCCGGCTCAGTGTCAACCTTCTCAATCGTCATGCTGTCCTTTACGCCGCATGCTTCGGCAACGATGATATTCATGCCATCATCCAGTGCAACGCCATCGAATACAAATACCTTGTCTGCCGCCTGGACATCCACCAGCTTGCCGTTCACATACAAAGAAACAGGGGACTGGTTGGAATACACGCGAATCTGGGTAGTCTCGCCTGCACGCTGTGCGTAACGTCTGCCGCACAGGTGAACCATCGGCTCGCTGTTCCAGTATGCCTTATAGATATAGTAGCTGTCCTTCTTGGTCTTGCGGTCCATTGTGACAAGACCCTTGTTGTTTCTGCCTGCTACGCCGCCTTCATCCCGGGCTGCACAGCCGAAGTCGAACATATTCCAGACATGGCTTGACCAGATATATGGACGCTCATCCAGTACCTTTGCCATATGTTCATGGTACAGAGCCTGATATTCCTCGGTATAATCCTTGCACATCGGGTTAGAGCTGTGATAGGTAATGATGCCCTCACAGCCATACTCGGAAACGCCAATACTGATGTCTTGGTGTTGTCTGCCGGACGGCACGCGGAACCTACCTCATTTCCGTCAGCATCCGTGATGCTGTACAGTAATGAACTGCGGGATCATAAGGATGATTACACTCAATACCCTGTTGCGAAAAGCAGTGGAGTCGGCAGGAGTTCATCCCATCCATATCGACTCCGTTTCCAATCGAAATATCCAGTTGATTGAGCAGTTGTCCAGCCAGGAACAATGTCAGAGCTTTCGGGCTAAAATGATCCGCTCCTATTGTCTTTTGGTTCGCAAGCACAATCTGAAGGACTATTCCCTGCTGACACAAAAAATTATCACTTATGTGGATACCGAGCTGTGTGCGGATCTGAGTCTCAAGGCACTTTCCGAACGCCTTTCTGTCAATGCAAGCTATCTTTCCACGTCGTTCAAAAAGGAAATGGGCATGTCCCTGACGGATTTCGTCAATCACCGGCGTATTTCCCATGCACAGAAACTGCTCATCAGTACAGAAATGCCTATCAAATCGGTGGCGCTGAAATGTGGTATTCCGGATATCTATTACTTCAGTCGCCTGTTCAAACGTATTATCGGTACGACGCCAAAGGCATACCGCAACAATACAAGCTCCTATGAACAATATCAGGAGCTGACTTCCCCCTTCTTCCGGAAATCCTCAGTCCTCAGATCTGCATTAACAACAGGCTGTATTAGATTGAATGCAAAAAAAAGAACCGCAATCCGATACTGTTGGTATCCAAATTGCGGTTCTTATCATATAAAGAGAGAACGAGAAACGTTTTGATTCATGCAGTCAAAGACATCCATATGGGGAAAGAAATATCATAGATGCCTCTGCAGCTTATCGTCTGACTACAGACGTTCGTATAACTGCATATTCTGTCTGAGTTTATCCGCCAGATCATTGTCAAAGCAGCCAGGCTTTGCACGCCACTGCCAGTTGTTCTCCGTGGTGGAGGGCGTGTTCATTCTACATGCACTGCCCAGCCCCAGTAAATCCTGTGCCTGCACAATGGTGAGCTCTGCAACGGTACTCCACAGTGCCTTCATCATGTTCCAATGGTCGTTTTCCGGGTTATCCAGATGCAGATATTCTCTCGCCTTGGCAACATCTTCAGGATCAGCGGAGGACATCCAGCCCTGTATTGTATCATTATCATGGGTTCCTGTATAAGCAACACAGTGCGGCGAATAATTGTGCGGAAGATAATCATGATTGCATGGGTCCCGGCTGTCAAAAGCAAATTCCAGCACCTTCATGCCCGGGAATCCACTTTCCTTCAGCATCTGGCGTACCGAATCCGTCAGGAATCCCAGATCTTCTGCAATGATATTCTGCCGTCCGATGGTCTGCTCAACCATGCGGAATAATTCCATCCCCGGTCCCTTATGCCATATACCTCCCGAAGCGTTTTTTGCGCCATAAGGAATAGCATAATAGGAATCAAACCCACGGAAATGGTCGATGCGAAGCACATGATACACATTACACAGAAATTGAATGCGCTGTATCCACCAGGAATATCCATCCTGTTTCATATATTCCCAGTCAAACAACGGATTCCCCCATAGCTGACCATCATCAGAAAAGCCATCCGGCGGACAGCCGGATACATCCCGGGGTTGCTGGTTTTCATCCAGCTGGAACAACTCTGGATGCGCCCATACATCCACACTGTCCAAAGCCACATAGATCGGGATATCCCCAATGATGGAAATTCCATGGTCATCGGCATAGTGCCGCAGTGCATCCCACTGCTGGTAAAAGAAGAACTGCATTACCTTCCAAAAGGCAATTTCCTGTGCACATTCTGTCTGTTTACAAGCTAAAGCATCCGGATCTCGTCGGCGCAGAGGCTCCTCCCATTCCAACCATGGAATGCCTTTATGGGCAGCTTTTATTGCCATAAACAATGCATAATCATCCAGCCACCAGGCATTTT
>CAMBYS010000210.1 GCA_945872165.1 uncultured Clostridia bacterium
AGCGAGGTGATTACCGAGCGGGTTGGTATCCGTGACATTACAGTCAATGGCACGGTGATTTATGTAAATGGAAAGCAGATCAAATTCCGTGGTGTCAACCGCCATGATTCTGATCCGGTTACCGGCTTTACCATTGGTCTGGATCAGATGAAAAAGGATCTGTTCCTGATGAAACAGCATAATTTCAACGCAATCCGTACCAGCCATTATCCCAATGCACCGTATTTTTATCAGTTATGCGATCAGTATGGATTCTTTGTGATTGATGAAGCAGATCATGAGAGCCATGGCGCATCACAGATTTATTGTGAGCACAACGAGGATTGGGACAAGCATGTAGAGGTTTGGAATACCCCATTTGCCGATAATGAAGATTGGACAGAAGCGACAATGGACAGAACACAGCGCTGTGTCATGCGGGATAAAAACCGTCCATGTGTTGTGATCTGGTCCATGGGAAATGAAAGTGCATATGGCTGTACCTTTGAAAAGGCACTGGCATGGACAAAAGCATTTGATCCCACACGCCTGACACATTATGAAGGTTCCTATTACTATGATCGCAATAAGAAATACGATTTTTCCAACATTGACATGTACAGTATGATGTATCGTACCATTGAAACATCCATGGATGATATGAAGGATGTGCCGGATAAGCCATTCCTGCTGGTGGAATACAGTCATGCCATGGGAAATGGCCCGGGAGATCTGGAGGACTATTTCCATATGATCCAGTCAGTGGATCAGGTCTGCGGCGGTTTTGTCTGGGAATGGTGTGACCATGCCATTTATAAAGGACAGGCAGAAAACGGCAAAGCAATGTACTGGTATGGCGGCGATCATGGCGAATATCCCCATGACAGCAATTTCTGTCTGGATGGTCTCGTATTCCCAGACCGTACACCGGGAACCGGCGTGATGGAATACAAAAATGTATATCGTCCGGCAAGAATCACGGCATATGACAGCATGACAGGCGAAGCTGTCATCCATAGCTATATGGACTTTGTGAATCTGCAGGAGTATTGCACGGCAGCATATCAGGTGACCTGTGACGGCAAGGTGGTTTCTTCCGGTCAGATCGACATGGAATCGGTGGCACCGAGAACAGAGGCCAGATTGTCTATTCCGGTGACTGTTCCTGAAGTCGGGAGATGCTTCCTGAAGGTAACCTATGCTCTGAAAGAAGCAGAAGAAATCCGACCGGCAGGCTTTATCCTGGGATTTGATGAAATTGCCCTGAAAAACAGGGACAGCCGCAACCAGACCAATGTGCAGCTGTGGTCAGCAGGCAATACAGCAGAACCGGTTTCCGTGGTGGAGGAATCGGATCGTTTCCTGGTTGTCCAGTCAGAAGCCTTTACCTATGTGTACAACAAGCTGACAGGTGTATTTGAATCCATGAAATTCCATGGTTCGGATCTCATTACCAGACCGATGAACGTCAATATCTGGCGTGCACCGACGGATAATGATAAAAAGATCAAGCTGGAGTGGATGGATGCACAGTATGACCGCTGCATGACACGCACCTATGAGACCTCCTGTGAAATTGTGAATGGAGAAGTCCGCATTCATTCGGTTATGGCAGTGCTGGCGCCTTCGGTACAGCGTTTGATGGATATGGATACGATATGGACGATTTCCGGTGACGGTGCAGTTGCCCTGTGTATGGATGTAGCACGGGATATGCGATTCCCGGAACTGCCTCGCTTTGGCATCCGGATGTTCCTGCCAAAGGAAATGGAAGAGGTATGCTACTGCGGCATTGGCCCCATGGAAAGCTATTGTGATAAGCGGATTGCAGGCAGCTATGGCGTATATACCCATAAGGCTGCAGATATGCATGAGGATTACATTCGCCCCCAGGAAAATGGCAGCCATTGTGACTGTGATTATGTTCAGATTTCCAGTGATACGATGATGCTGTCCGCTGTGGGAGCAAAAGCAATTGCCTTTAATGCATCGGTTTATACACAGGAAGAGCTGACAGAGAAAAAGCATAACTATGAGCTGATTCCATGTGGAAGCACGGTACTTTGTCTGGATTATGCCCAGGCGGGCATTGGCTCACAGAGCTGTGGCCCCAAGCTGATGGAGAAATACCAGCTGGATGAAGAAACCTTTACCTTTGCAGTCAAGCTCATTCCGGCAGTGAAGTAATAAGAGAGGAGATAGAAAAATGGAACCAAAAAAGTATTTAAAATGGTATAACAAAATCGGTTATGGCGCAGGTGATATTGCAGGCTCAGGTGTGTATAATTTCCTTGCAGCGTTTGTCATGATTTATCTGACCAATACCATTGGTCTGAATCCGGGCATTATCGGTACGCTGATGATGCTGTCCAAGCTGTGTGATGGCGTATCGGATATTTTCTTCGGTGCAATGATTGATAAGACCCGCACCAAGCTGGGACGTGCGCGTCCATGGATGTTGTATGGCTTTATCGGCTGTGCCATTACCCTGTCCCTGATCTTTGCTGTTCCGACCAGCTGGGGACAGAATGCACAGTATGCCTATTTCTTTATCACCTATACCCTGCTGAACGCAGTATTCTATACGGCAAATAATGTGGCATATGGCACACTGACAGCACTGATTACCAAGAATGGCAATGAACGTGTGCAGATGGGTTCGATTCGTTTCATGTTCTCTTATGGCACCGGCATGGTAGTTCAGGCTGTGACAGTCGGCGCAGTAACCTTCTTTGGCGGCGGCGCTGCTGGCTGGAGAACGGTAGCTATCATCTATTCCATCATTGGTCTGATTTCCAATACCATTTCCTGCTTCTCTGTAAAGGAACTGCCGGATGAGGAACTGGATGGCGAAGAAAATGAAATGATAGAAGATGGCAAGATAAAATACAGCCTGAAGGATGCAGCTAAAATGCTGATCCATAACAAGTATTACATTATGATTTGCGGCATCTATATTTTCCAGCAGATCTATGGTGCTATGATTAACGCAGGTATTTTCTTTATGACTTATGTTCTGGGAGATGCCAATCTGCTGGGTACCTTTGCGGTAGCAATCAATATGCCAATGATTATCGGACTGTTGATTACACCGTTCCTGGTAAAGAAACTGAATGGTATGTATAAGCTGAACCTGACAGGTTATGTAATTGGCACCATCTGCCGTGGTTTGGTCATTGTTGGCGCAATGATCGGCAACATTCCCATGATGCTGGTATGCTCGGCACTGGCTTCCTTTGCCATCAGCCCCCTGCAGGGTGACCTGACTGCTTTGATTGCAGCTTCCTCC
>CAMBYS010000211.1 GCA_945872165.1 uncultured Clostridia bacterium
ATACCACGGTGAATGTCAAGGTTTCCGCTTCCACCAGCCGTCTGGCCACACTGACTGCTTCTCAGATCAAGGTACAGGTCAACCTGAGCGACAGCATTTCTGCGCCTGGTACCTATGAGATTCCCTATAATGTCATTCTGCCGGAAAGCGGCATGACCTGTGTCAGCAGAAGTCCGGAGACCATTACCCTGTCAGTGGATGAGATTGAGACCAAGATTGTCCCGGTTTCTGTGGAACTGAGTGATGATGCGCCTAAGGGCTATCGGTATGGTACACCGAAACTGTCGGTAGATTCTGTCAAGATTTCTGGTCCGGCAACCATTCTGGAAGAGGTTTCCAAGGCAGTTGTTTCCATTGATACCGACGGTGTCAAGGAGGCCATCAGCAATAATTATTCCTATAAGCTGGTGAATGACAGCAATAAGGCAGTGGATACCACCAATATCTCCCGGGATGTTGCGAGTGTGACTGTTACCGTACCGGTATATCAGATTAAGTCGGTACCATTGGAGGTTACTGTTTCGCCGGAGGATGCGGCAGATTCGATTTCCACTTCGATTTCCCCAAAAACAGTGGAAATTGTGGGTGAGCCCGATGCAGTTGAGACGGTAAAATCCATCAATCTGGGTGCAATCAATGTCAATGATGTGGAAAATGGCGGCACGTATGATTTCGACATCCACCTGCCAATCGGTATTTCTCTGACAGATGGTCAGCCGACTACGGCAACGGTTACGGTTTCCACCCAGGAGGATATTACCAAGGAATATACGGTGACAGATATCCGGCTGAATGATACCAATGAGGATCCGGATGCAAAGGTTTCTCTTGAAACAAATTCCCTGAAGGTTACCCTGACAGGCAAGGAGAAACTGCTGAATTCCATCAGTGCAGATGACATTTTTGGTGTTGCGGAGTTGTCCTCTGCAGATCTGTCAGAAGGACAGCATACCATTGGTGTCAGCATCAGCAGTCCGGATGGCAGTACAGTCAGTGGAAATTACAGCGTTGTCATACGGATTATAAGGGAAAAACCACGCACGGAAGACAATGCTTCGTCATGATTCCGACCATACAATCCGCCTGTGTCAGCAGATGCAGGCGGATTTTTTCCTGTTTTGCCACATCAGGGGAGAAAGTGGTTTGACAAATGTGAAAAGATATGCTATGCTGTTGCACAGAGTTTCACGAGCGTGTTACGAAGGGGCATACCACCTTAGGTATGGGCTTTTTGTAATAGGCTCGATTTTTTGTGTAAAGGAGTCCGTTTATGAATCGTTCCCGTATCAAAAAGCTGGTGATTTGTGCCATTCTGGCAGATATCGCCGTTGTAGGCAGCATGTTTTCCTTTCCGATTTTAGGTTCACGCTGTGCGCCGATACAGCACATGGTCAATATTATCTGTGCTGTATTCCTTGGGCCTGCCTATGGCGTAGCAGCGGCGTTTCTTGCAAGCCTGATCCGCAACCTGTTTGGTCTGGGCAGTCTGATGGCCTTTCCGGGCAGCATGATCGGTGCGTTGTGCTGTGGACTGATGTACTGGAAAACCGAAAAACTGCTGCCGACACTGATTGCAGAGGTGCTGGGTACCGGTATTTTGGGCGGTCTGTGTGCATATCCGGTGGCAGTCCTGTTTCTGAATACCGATGCGGCAGCAGTGGCCTTTTATGCGTACATTATCCCGTTCTTGATTTCCACGGCTGTTGGTGCCCTTATTGCCGGATTGGTGTTGTCCGGACTGAAGCGTTCCGGTGCACTGGAGCATATGAAATACCTGCTGGACAAATAATATCATCCAGGGATTTGGCACAAATACCGGTTTCCAGACCTCTTTATGATGTGCTATAATGAACCTAATGTTATCATAGCAAAAGAATATATGTAAGCGGTTTTACCGGAGCAGGATGGCAATTGCTGTATCAGGAATCCGGCGGAACTGCGGCAAGGAAATAAAGCAAATGGCAATTTTAGTTGGAAATATCCGTTTGCCGCTGGAAGCAGCCGAGCAGGATGCCTTTGCGGCAGCGTGGAAAAAATGCGGACTGAGCAGCGGAGAAGTCCGCAGTTCTCATATCTATCGCGCATCCATTGATGCCCGCCGCGGACGCATCACCCGGGTGCTTTCGGTGCTGCTGTCCCTGCAGGATGAGCAGAAGGAGCAGGCTGTGGTGGAACAGGCTGGAAAGGGAGATATACGCCTGAAAAAAGCTGTGGAGGAACCACAGCCAACCGGAACGGCATCCCTTTCCCACCGTCCGATTGTTGTGGGCTTTGGTCCGGGGGGATTGTTTGCTGCCTATGTGCTGGCGAAAAACGGATACTGTCCGCTGGTGGTGGAACGTGGGCAGTCAATGGAAAGCCGGGATCGTGCGGTAAATGCATTTTTCTCCGGCGGACCCTTTGATCCGGCAAGCAACATTCAGTTTGGTGAAGGCGGAGCCGGAGCCTATTCTGATGGCAAGCTGACCTCCCGTATCAATGATCCCATGAGTGAACTGGTGCTCCGGACATTTGTAGAGCATGGCGCACCGGAGGAAATTCTGTATCGGGCGAAGCCGCACATTGGAACCGATATACTGAAACAGGTGGTTCGCAATATGCGCAAAACGATTGTCCGTATGGGCGGTGAGGTGCGGTTTGGCTGTACATTGACCGGGTTGGTACATCGGGGCGGCGTGCTGGAAGCAGCTGTGATTGACGGAGAAGAAATTCCCTGTGAACGGCTGATTCTTGCCATTGGTCACAGTGCCCGGGATACCTTTGGCAGTCTGCATCTGCAGGGTGTTTATTTTGAGCCCAAGCCCTTTTCTGTTGGAGCCCGTATCGAGCATTTACAGCGGGATATCGACCGGGGATTGTATGGCAAATTTGCCGGTCATCCGGCGCTGCCGCCGGCGGAATATACTCTGTCCCATCGGGAAAATGACCGGGCATGTTATTCCTTCTGCATGTGTCCGGGCGGACAGGTGGTGGCGGCGCAGAGCGAGCCGGATTCTGTTGTGACCAATGGCATGAGTTATCATGCCAGAAACGGTAAAAATGCCAATTCTGCCATTGTGGTTTCGGTGAATCCCGCGGATTTTCCCACCAGAGATGCGCTGGCAGGCATTGCTTTTCAGCGGAAGATTGAGCGGCAGGCCTTCCGTGTCACCGGAGGTTATCGGGCACCGTGCCAGACGGTAGGAGATTTTCTGCAGGGCAGAGCCACAAAAAAACAGGGAAGGGTTGCACCGACCT
>CAMBYS010000212.1 GCA_945872165.1 uncultured Clostridia bacterium
TTGATCCGGTCAAGTCTGCTGCGGTCAAATCCTTCTTCTTCCAGCAGTTCTAGCAATGCCACTGTTCTTCTGCGAGAACCAATCATACCCAAATATTTCGGCATAGTTCCCGCCAGAATGGTCCTCAGGCAATCCGCATCATATCTGTGCCCGCGTGTAATAACTGCGATATAATCTCCCGGACGAACTTCCAGTTGTTCAATCGCATGCGGAAAATCATCACAAACCAACTGGTCAGCCTCCGGAAAGCGCGGCTTGTTGACAAACATAGGTCTGTCATCTACAACAACAACAGAAAATCCCAGCATGGATGCTATGGTACATAACGGCTGTGCAATATGTCCGCCGCCTAACAGGATCAGACGCTCTTTGGGCAGATAATTTCTGGTATATTGCTGCCCATCAATTTCAAGCTGCAGCGCAGCAGATTTCCCCTGCTCAATCGATTGCAAAATTGATATAAATTGTGCTTTCATGTTATTTCCCTCCAGTGGATATCTATATCAGGGATTGCCGCAATTCTGTTGATTCAATGCAGCTTTCCCATTTCTTTCAACTTGACTTCGACATTATACATCACATTACGTGCAAACATGCCAATGGCATATAAATCCTTGGCCCCACCCTTGCATAAATGTCCATATGGAACAATAATCTGTTCCTTTTGCTTTGCTTTCTCCAAAAAGTTTTGAATTTCCGCTGTCTGTGTGTCGGTGTTTCCACCCCAGAACAAAACATCTGCATCAAATGCTCTGTCATCCGGCAGGCCTGCATAAATACATTGTCCCGGATCCAGAGCACCCAGCATGGACTCCGAAAGCCGTCTTGCATTGGTATGCATAGATGCATAAACAATTGAACATGTAATCATTGTTTCAATCTCCTTTTGTTTTATTTCCTTCCAGAGGCAATACCTGCTCCGGTGCAATGTATAGATACATATGATTTTGTTGTGCTGCTTTCTGAACAACAGCCTGTTCTGCCTTCCAGCAAAGCAGCTCGGTCCCGCCTGCCGGCCGTAGATATGCGATGGTCTCAAACGGACTTTCCACAACGGAATTCACCTGGCATGGAATGACATTTTCTCCATCTGTATCAACACATGTAAAATAATGCGCACGAATCCCCACAGCCTGTGACTGGCGGTTCACAGGCAAGGTTGTTTTCAGTTGTATATTCCAGCCATTGATCCATAATGAATGTTCTCCTGCAGGTGAAGCTTCCAGCACATTGCGGCAGCCTGTCAACACAGCTGCCGTACGTGTCAACGGGTGGGCAAAAACCTGTTTTTTCTCTCCTATGACATCCAGCTGTCCATTGTGATATACAGCAATCCGGTCACACAGGCGGTAGATTTCGTCCCGATTATGCGACACAAGCAAAGACGGCCCTTCAAAATGATCCAGCAGATTCTTCACTTCTCGTTCCATTTCTCCGCGCAGATATGCATCCAATGCAGAAAAAGGTTCATCCAGCAGGATAACCGATGGATCAGACAGCAGCATTCTTGCCAGTGCGACCCGCTGCTGCTGCCCGCCGGAAATCTGGGACGGATACCGTTTCCCCAGCCCGTTGAGATAAAAGCGTTCTAAAATATCACGCATCTCCGTTTTGGTAACCGTTCTTTTGCCGCAGCGAATATTCTGTTCCACAGTCATATTGGGAAACAATGCATAATTCTGAAACAGGTATCCGACATGCCTCTTTTGCGGAGGTACATTGATTCCTTTTCGAGAATCAAATAAAACCGTCCCATTCAGCGCAATATATCCCTTGTCCGGTGTGATAATACCTGCAATACATTTCAGCGTCATGCTTTTTCCTGAACCGGAGCCGCCCAGCAATCCCAGTGTCCGTCCGTCTGCTTCAAACGCTGTTTTTAATTGAAAGCCAGGGAATTGTTTTTGAATATCAACGACTAACTGCATGGACTACCTCTCTGCTCCACGGGTTTTGCTGGAATTTTCCAGCAGATTGACTGCCATTAACACAACGACAGAAATCCCTAAGTTAACCATAACCCAGAACATCGCCTGTCTGTCATCACCGATTCTCCAAAGCTGATAAACCGTCGTAGAAATGGTTGCTGTCTTTCCAGGAATATAACCAGCCACCATACTTGTTGCGCCATATTCTCCCAAAGCTCTGGCAAAGGCCAGAACCGTCCCTGCCAGAATACCGGTCTTACAATACGGCATGACAATATGCCAAAAGATATATGTATTGCTCAGTCCGAGTGTTTGTCCTGCATAGCGCAGGGAACAATCAAATGCTTCAAATGCGCCGCGCGCTGTACGGTACATCAGTGGAAAGGAAACAACCGCAGATGCCAGTACCGCACCATACCAATGCATTGCAACCTGGATTCCCGCCTGTGCCAGTAAAGCTCCCACAGGATGCCTGGGACCAAAGACACAGATCAGGAAATATCCAACAACCGTCGGCGGCAGAACCAATGGCAATGTCAGAATGACATCCAGCATACCCTTGATCAGCCGCGGCAGCCGCGAAATGTAATATGCTGTAGCCAGCCCAACAAAAAATACCACTATGGTCGCCAGCAGAGCAATGCGAAGTGAGTTGATGAACGGATACCAGTCCATGGTTGTTTCCTCCCGCCGTTTTCATTTAGCTTAGGGCCTGGAAGCCAACACCCTCGAATACCTTTCCTGCTTGTTCTGTCTTCAGATAATCCAGAAATGCCTGTGCTTCGTCTGCATGTTCCGAATGCTTCAGGATCGCTGCCGGATAAATTGCCGGGCTGCACAGGTCAGCATCTGCCGAATCTACATAGTTCAGCTTTGCGGAAAAGGCATCTGTCTGATACACAATGCCGCAGTCAGCCGTTCCTTCTGCAACCTGTGTGGTAACTTCCTTAACAATCGATCCATAAGTAATCTTTCCGCTCTGTTCCAGCTCATCCATAATGCCCAGATTGGTCAGAATTTCCGCGGAATACTGTCCCACAGGTACGTCCTCATTTCCCAGTTCTAATAAATCATCTTTTTTTGCAATATCAGAGAAGGATTGAATTCTTTTCGGATTACCTTCCGTAACCACCAGAACCACTTTGTTTTCCAACAAATTAACCCGGGTTGCATGGTCAATAAAATCCAACCCATCCGGATTCGTTTCCGGGGCAGCTTCGATATCCAGCTGATTCATCTGCTTCTGTGCTGCGGAAATAAAGATGTCGCATGCTG
>CAMBYS010000213.1 GCA_945872165.1 uncultured Clostridia bacterium
ACATATGGGAATTAAAATCTGTGGCGCTCCCTGCTGCTGGGGCGTGGATGACATCACAAATCCGAATCTGCCCACCTATCAGCGTGTTATGAGCGAAGCCCATGAGGCTGGCTACCGTGCCATTGAGCTCGGCCCTAATGGCTGGATTCCAACCGATGATATTGAAGGCGTTACCAAACTGCTGAATGACAACCAGTTGGCAATTGTTGCAGGCACAATCTTTGATGACTGCCTCAGCGATGAAAATTATGAAAAGCTGCTGGCACAAGCAGAAGGTATCTGCCAGCTGATTACCAAGCTGCCGCCGCTTCCGAGAGAAGAAGGCCAGCGTTGGCCGACACCATATATGACGGTCATGGACTGGGGACATGATGAACGTGACTATGCAGCAGGCCATTCTGACCGTGCTCCCCGGTTGGATGACGCCGGCTGGACTAAGCTTGTTTCCCGTTTCAAGGGACTGTGTGAAGTGGCAAATAAGTACGGTGTCCGTCCGGTACTGCATCCTCATTGCGGCGGTTACATCGAATTTGCCGATGAAATTGATCGCCTTGCTGAGGAAATCCCCAATGACATCGCAGGCTTTGTACTGGATACCGGTCATCTGGCATATGCAGGTATGGATCCGGTAGAATGGCTGAGAAAGTACAAGGATCGTCTGGATTATGTTCATTTCAAGGATATCGACCAGAAGGTTTATGACGAAGTCATGGGCGAACACATCCGTTTCTTCGAAGGCTGTGCAAAGGGATCCATGTGCCCCATCGGCAAGGGCAAGCTGGATTACAAGGCAATTGCAGATGTTCTGGCTGAAATCAATTATAACGGCTACATTACCATTGAACAGGAATGTGACCCGCGCAATGTCAACAACAGTCTGGCAAATGTCAAGGCAAGCGTAGAATACCTGAAGGGTATCGGATATGACATTTAAGTTTTTTCTGGGTATATAAAGGAGGACATCATCATGAAAGAAGTAAAAATTGGACTTTGCGGCGCGAATTGGATGGGAAGCTTTCATTCTATCGGTATGACCAATGTACGCCAGGCGTATCACGATGTAATACCGGTATTTGAAATTGTCGCAGATGTAAATGAAAAGGCAGCTCAGCTGGCAGCAGATCGTTTCGGCTATAAGAAGGTAACCACTGACTGGCATGACGTAGTCAATGACCCGGAGGTTGATCTGGTTATCATTGCAACCCCCAATTTCACCCATGCTGAAATTGCAATCGCAGCGGCAGAGGCTGGCAAGCATATCCTGTGTGAGAAGCCGATGGCAAATACACTGGAAGAAGGACAGAAGATGGTTGATGCTGTCGAAAAAGCCGGTGTCAAGAGCCTGGTTGACTTTATTTATACCAAATGCCCGGCAAATGTGCTGGCAAAGGAACTGATGGATTCCGGCAAACTGGGTGAGTTTGTTACCTTCCGTGGTGAGTTCGACTGCTCCTACTGTGCAGACCCCAATACACCGGCAACCTGGAGACAGCTTGCGGCAACCGCCGGTACCGGTGCGCTGGGTGATCTGACTGCACATGTTGTCAGCCTGTCTGACATGATCGTTGGCAAGAAGATTGTGGAAGTATTTGCATCCTGGGATACACCCTATGACAAGCGTCCGGATGCCCGGGATAATTCCAAGACACTGGATATTGACACTGATGACCAGATTTATGTCATCGTGAAGTATGAGGATGGCCGTATCGGTTCCATGTCCTCCAGCCGTATCTCTGTAGCACGTCCGGTCAGCCTGGCTTATGAAATTCAGGGCAGCAAGGGCAGTGTGAAGTTTGAAATGACCCGCATCAACGAACTGCAGTACTATTCCAATGACTGTGATCCGAAGGAGCGGGGCTACAAGACCATCAAGGGCAACACCCGCAATGGTGATTATGCCAACTTCTGCGGTACCGATGAGCAGGGCATTGCTTACAATGAGATCATGTCCATTCAGGCACATGATATCCTGACTGCCATCACTGAGGACCGCAAGGTTGAAATTGACATGGCATATGGCTACTATGTTGATAAGATTCTGGAAGCAATGGCTACTTCTGCAAAGGAAGGCAGATGGGTCAAGGTTTCTGAAATGGACTAACATATTTTATATATTTCCACCTAAATGGCAAGCCCACCTGCATTTTTGGCAGGTGGGCTTGTTTGCATATAGACCGCACTTCATTTAAACCTATGAATCGGAATCCTTATCCTTTTTTTTCGCGGGGCTTTTTGGTACGCGTATTCTTTTCTTTTTCCGCAACAATATAATTCTGACGGAATTTTTTTGGAGGCATGCCGACATGCTTGGTAAACTGCATGTTGAAATAGCTCTGGGTATCATACCCCACCATACCAGCAATTTCTGTGATGGAATAATCGGTTGTGATGAGCAGGGTCTGTGCCTCGCCAATACGTCTGCGCAGCAGATATTGGATCGGGGAGTAACCGCTCATTTCCTTAAACACATGGGATATGTAATAAGGACTGGTATTCAGAGCTTCTGCAATGGTCTGTAAGGTAATCGGCTGGGTATAATTCTGGTCAATAAACTTTTTGACACGGTGCCCCAGAATATTGGGTTCATCTACCTCGGGAGAAATTCCGCTTTCCTCTGCAGTTCCGGTATTTTCACGGACTACCGTAAGAACCTTTCGGAGAAGTGCATGCATCAGACTGTTGCAGAAGGCTTCCGCATCCGGCTCTTCTTCTGAGAGATTGCGGAACATCAGTTCCAGCAGTTGACGGATATCCTCAAAGTTGTGCCCGGTCTGGAACAGGTATCCGGCTTCATCCGGAATCAGGGCATTTTCACGCAGCCCCGGCATATGCAGCCCGCCCACTGCAATCGTAATAAATCCCAGCAGAGAATCCGGTCCGGACATTTCATCGTGTACCACACCGGAATTATAAATCAGCAGATCACCGGCTTTGACGGTACATTTTTTATCATGAATCAAATAATCACTTGCACCGCTGTAAATCAGCACCAGTTCCACCAGATCGTCATGGGAATGCATGATGCGTGGGTGACGGCTGCTGATATCCGGACGAACTTTACAGACATAGAGCAGCTGAGGGTTGTTATCATCTACAAAAATCGGATGAAATTCTTTTTTTACAAAACACTGCGCATTGAGCGGCTGATGATGTGC
>CAMBYS010000214.1 GCA_945872165.1 uncultured Clostridia bacterium
GATTGTCGGTACAGACATTGAGAAAATCCTTCCTCCAGTCAGTCGTTTCGGTGGCGGTAACAGAGCAAAGAAAAAAGAAGGTGTAATCAGCAAGCTGAAAGCCTTCTTTGAGAAATACTTTGGTATTGGCGGTTCTGTTAAGTTCTCCGATGAACCGTAAGAGAAAAAAGTTATTACATACGATTTTGCTCCACAGGCACCGCTTATGGTTGCGGATGGAAAAACTCCGTATGGTGCAAAAAAGGAGGATTAAAGAATGGATTTTGATGCGTTAAAAAACTTATCAGCATCTTTCAAACCTATTGACCTATCACGTATTGCTATGCCTGAACCGATATATCCTAAAATTGAGATGCCCGAACTTCAAGTTATAGATCCAGAAGATACTATAATGGGTGATATTAAAAGGAAAATCGAGGAGCAAAATAATCTTACAACTCAGCAGATAAATATACTTGCTGAACAGAATAAACTGCTAGCTGATAACTATAATAAATTAAAGGAAATGTATGATGCTCAGGCGGAGTCATACAAAGCTGCTCAAGAGGATTTGAAAAGCAGCAGAAGATACAATGCTATCATGATGATTATCGCAGCTGTCGCTATGATTGCTGCGATTGCAGGCCCAATAGTAACGATACTCGTAAGTCAATAATAACGAAAATGACCACAACAGAGGCGATTGCCAATGCTGTGGTCATTCTTTTTGCTCCGCTTGAGGGCTGTCAGCACTCATATTTTACTTGTTCTGTAAAATCCCTGTGTTGAACGCCCTTTGGAGGGAGCCTTTTTCTCAAAATTCTTTCTCTGTCCGAATCCGAACCGAAAGTCCAATGGATACTGGGAGCAGTAGGATCACCACAGCGCCAAGAACCAGCGTTACGCTGTAAATCGTAACGGCCTGCTGCCAGAGATGGGTAAAGGTACTCAGTACGTACAGGGCAGCGAACAGGAGGATAAACAACAGCATCATGACAATTCTGCCGCGCTCCGCACCAAACCGGTACATAATTGGAAGCATGATTTCCTGATACAGCATGCAGATCAGCACACACTGTACCATCTCAAGCATCCATTCTGTCACAGTCAGACTCATGGTTCCCGCAATCACGGAAACTGCACCCAGCAGAAGGCTTGCTGCAATACCGCCCAAAATAAATATTCCCACCACCAGATATCGTGCCAGTACAATCTGCCGCGTGCTGACCGGCAATGCTGCGGTATATCGGTTCCAACGATAGGTTTCCTCATAACTGAAGGCAGAGATACCCATCATCGCGCCGAGCAGGATGATGATATAGGAAAACATATTGCCGGTATCGCTGAATATATTTAAAACTGCCATAAAAAGGATATAAACGGCGAAAAATCCACCCTTTAATCCGCAGCCAATCTGCATCAGATCATATTTTATCAGGCCCTTCATCCTTCTGCACCGCCTTCCATCAATACCAGCATCTGCTCAATATCCGTCCGGTCACAGGTGAGTGCCGGATATTTTTTTGCCATTTGTACCCGTTCTTTGCACAAAGCCTCAAAGAAATAGGTGCTTTTCCGCAATCCGAGGATATCCGATTTGTCGACCATACTCAGCTGCTCCGGGCTGCCCTTGAGGATGCCATAATCCTCCAGCAGTGTATCCTTATTCTCATCTATCTGTATCCTTCCGCCGGAAAGAATGATAATCCGATCCGCAATGCGATCCAGATCCGTGGTAATATGGGTGGACAACAGCACGGTATGCATGCCATCCTCGATAAATTCCCAAAGATCATCCAGAATTTCATTGCGTGCCACCGGGTCCAGACCGCCGGTTGGTTCATCCAACAGCAGCAGCTTGGGGCTGTGTGCCATAGCTGCGGCAATCGACAGCTTCTGTTTCATGCCACGGGAGAAGGTCTTGATTTTTTTGTTTCCCGGCAGTCCATACCGTTCACACATGCCATAAAACAGATCGGAGGACCAGTTATGATAAACAGAACTCAGTACGGAATTGATCTGCCGGAGGGTTAATACCTCACTGAAGCAGCATTCATCATACACAATGCCTACCTCCTGCATGACTTCCCTGCTTCTCGGCTTGCCAAAAATCTGAATCTCGCCGCTGTCCGGATGAATGGTTCCCAGAATGCTTTTCAGCGTGGTTGTTTTGCCTGCGCCATTCCGTCCTACCAGACCGGTAATGGTTCCCATGGGCAGGGTAAAGCTCACATCCTCCAGGGAAAAACCGCTGTATCGCTTACATAAGCCCTTGATTTCCAGTGCGTTCATCTATCGTCACCTCCATATAATTCCTTCAAACTCTCCATCAGCTCCTGCTGTGTAATACCTGCACATTTCGCAATTTCCACAGCTTCCATCAGCTTTTCCTCTGCCCGCCGGAGCTGTTCCTCCCGAATGAGCTGTGCATTCTGATGTGCCACATAGGTTCCGCGTCCCTGTACGGTTTCCACAAAACCATCCCGTTCCAGTTCTTCATATGCCCGTTTGGTTGTAATCACGCTGACACGCAGCTCCTTTGCCAGCGTGCGGATAGACGGCATCTGCTGTCCGGCTTCCAGCGCACCGGATAAAATATCCGTCTTAATTTGTTCGGTTATCTGTTCATAAATCGGCTTACTGCTGGAATTTGACAGAATGATCGCCACGGTATCCCCTCCCCTGTGATTACTGTTCATATATGATATATACAGTATATACGCTATATACACACTTGTCAATAGCTGCACACAAAAAAATGACTGCATATATGATGCAGCCATTATCCGTTCTTTTCGGTGGGAGTTTGAGGCAATTTCCAATGTTTTGTGTCTTTTTTTGCCGGATTATCAATCAATGTGCCATCCTGTTCAAATCGGGATCCATGGCAGGGACAATCCCAGGTGTGCTCCTGCGGATTCCATTTCAGTGCACATCCCATGTGTGGACAGCGCCTGACGGTAGGTGTCAGCAGATTTTTTGTTGCTTCTGCCACATTGTAAAAAAGCTGTGGATGCATCATGCTCCGCTGAGGTGAGAAAAGCTCTGTCCAGGGATTGCTCCTGTGCTGCACCAGATCACACAGCAGCATGGCAGTTGCCATAGAAGATGTCATACCCCATTTATGAAAGCCGGACGCAACATAC
>CAMBYS010000215.1 GCA_945872165.1 uncultured Clostridia bacterium
TTTTTTGTCTCCAGTTGTTAGCACTCGTATTGTGAGAGTGCTAATGCGTCGGTAGCATAGATACGAGGAGATACCCTATGATTATGATTCCTGCCTATGATCTGCTGGTGCTTCCGGGCACACGGATCTACTTTAAAAAAGAATATTTTCGGGAACTGGCACAAAAGGAACCGGAGCAGGGGGATGATATCATTTTCATTCTCCTGAAGCAGCAGAAGGAACGCCGGGAAATCACAGAAGAAGATATCTATCCGGTAGGTGTTACCGGCATTGTGGAAGATGTGGAGCGGGAGGATGCCATTGGTGTCCGCACCATCAGCCGGATTACACTGAATCAGGTAGATGTGCCGGGAAACCGGGTACAGTTTGTCGAGCGTGCCGATATTGAGGATATCAGTGCACAGGAAATCGACAAGCGTTTCCAGGAAATGCGCAATGCGATCCTGAAATTCAGCAATCAGTTCCAGTGGGGCATTATTGCCCGGCAGTATATCCTGAACTGGAAATCTGTGTTTGAAATGGCGTCGTCTTTATCTGCCCAGCTGAATCTGTCTACAGAGGAAAAGTATAAGATTCTGGAAGAGGATGTCATTTCCCAGCGCATTGCCATGATAGAAAAGGCATTGTATGAGATGATTGAAGTCAGCAAGATTAATGGTGAGGCAGAGCAGGCGCTGACCAAATCCCATGAGCTGATTTACCGGGAAGAGGCACTCAAACGCCAGATTGAATTTTTACAGAAGCAGCTGGATGACATGCATCCGGAAAATGTATCCGATGTCCGGCGGTTTGAGCAGAAAATTCAGTCCGGCGGCATGAATGAAACCGCGAAAAAGGAAGCGGAAAAGGTCCTGAACCGCATGAAGCAGGAGGGACAGAATGGACATGAATATGGCCTGCTGTATGATTATCTGGATTTCACCACCAGCCTGAGCTGGGAAAAGGCGCCATTTACCCGCATTAACCTGAAACGGGCGGAAAAAATTCTGGATGAGGACCATTATGGACTGAAAAAGGCAAAGCAGCGTATCATCCAGCAGATTGCCGTGATGGCATTGAACCAAAAGCAGTCCGGTTCCATTCTGTTGTTCGTGGGCGCACCGGGTACCGGTAAGACCAGTATTGGCCAGAGCATTGCCAAAGCCCTGCAGCGTCCTTATGTACGTGTCAGCCTTGGCGGTGTCAAGGATGAAGCGGAGATCCGCGGACACAGACGTACTTATGTGGGTGCCATGCCGGGACGTATTATGGAAGGCATCAAGCGCAGCGGCGCTTCCAATCCGGTCATGGTACTGGATGAGGTGGATAAGCTGGGCAAGGATTACTCCGGCGATCCCTCCAGTGCACTGCTGGAGGTATTGGACCCGGAGCAGAACAGCACCTTTACTGACCATTACATGAATGTTCCTTACGATTTATCCGATGTGCTGTTTATCTGCACGGCAAATACAACGGATACCATTCCGGAGCCCCTGCTCAACCGAATGGAGGTCATTTCCTTCCAGGGCTATACGGCATCGGAAAAGCTGCAGATTGCAAAAAAACATCTGCTGCCCAAGGCAATGGAAAGCATGGGCATTCAGCCGGGGAATTTGAAGGTATCGGATGCGGCGCTGCGGCGTATTATTTCGGATTATACCATGGAAGCCGGTGTCCGGGGGCTAAAAAAGCGCATGGATACCCTGTGCCGTACTGCAGCAGTCAAGCTGGTCAAGGGCGAAAAGGAGACCATTACTGTCGGCACAAAACAGCTGAAGGAAATGCTGGATCAGAAACCCATTCGTCATGACAATGCATTGCAGAAGGGCATTCCGGGTATTGTCACCGGACTTGCCTGGACACAGGCAGGCGGTGATATCCTGTTCCTGGAAACCATGCTGACCAAGGGAAAGGGCAACATTATCATCACCGGTCAGCTGGGAGACGTCATGAAGGAGTCGGTACAGGTAGCAGTCAGCCTGGTCAAGAATATGTATCCGGATAAGGCAGAGCTGTTTGCGGAACACGATCTGCATGTACATGTGCCTGCGGGAGCAGTGCCAAAGGATGGTCCGTCTGCAGGTGTTACCTTGACCACTGCACTGGCATCTCTGGTGACAGGAAAAGCAGTCAGCCCGAAGGTTGCCATGACCGGTGAAGTTTCCCTGCGCGGCGGAGTCATGCCGATTGGCGGTCTGCCGGAAAAACTGATGGCAGCGGTTCGTGCCGGTATCACAACCGTATTTATTCCCCAGGATAATGTGGAAGATCTGGAGGATGTGGCAGAAGAAGTAAAACGGAAGCTGAACATCATTCCGGTCACCATGGTGACAGAAATACTGCAGCAGACTGGCATTCAGTGAGAAAAACAGAAAGTATGGTCCGGAGAAGCACTTCTCCGGACTTTTTCTTGCTGTCAGCAGGGAAATACCCTATAATAAAATACAATAACCATTTGTTTACGGTGAAAGGAATGAATCATGAACTATGTGATTTCAGATATTCATGGCTGCTACAGGGAAGATCAGAAGCTGTTGGAAAAAATCCATTTTTCCGATACGGATGTCCTGTATCTTCTGGGAGACATGGTGGACCGGGGTCCGGAGCCGGTGAAGGTGCTGCAGGATGTGATGCTGCGATCCAATGTATATCCGATTCTGGGCAATCATGATTATATGGCATGGAAGGTACTCAGTCGTTTTGCCGTTGAAATTACGGAGAAAAACGCAGAAACCCAGCTGCGGACGGAAGATCTGATGAATTACATGCACTGGTCACAGGATGGAGGCTCTGTAACGGCACAACAGTTCCGAAAGCTGAATGCAGAGGAACGGCAGGATATTTTGGATTATCTTACGGATTGCTCCATATTTGAGGATATTTCCGTCAATGGAAACCGGTTTGTCCTTGCCCATGCGGATATCCATGGATTTTCCGAAGAGCGGGATTTAGAGGATTATGATATTTCTGACTTCCTGTTTTACCGGGCACAGTATCAAAAACGGTATTTCAGCGGGGAACACACCTTCCTTGTTACCGGACATACGCCTACCATGATGATCCGTGAGGATGGAAAGCCATTGGTCTATCAGGGAAATGGACATATTGGGCTGGATTGCGGCTGTGTATACGGAGGCAAACTGGC
>CAMBYS010000216.1 GCA_945872165.1 uncultured Clostridia bacterium
GCTGATTCAGTGTAAAATTACTCCATAAGCGCAAAAAAAATAGAGCGGCCTGTATCTGCCGCTCCATTGCGAGTCTGTTTTTTTATTGATGTGTCAAGCCGTCAGTCCAGCGATTCACTGAATGCCAGCATGCTGATTGCCACAATTGCTGTTCCCAGTACGGAAATCAGCCCGCCAATGGCAAGCGTGGTAATGCTTAATCCTCTGTTCATCTGCCGCTCACCTCACAGCTTTTATAATCTTTTAACAGTATACCATAGTTTATCCCGATTTGCACGATTTTTTTACAGTCAATGCAAATCCCCATATTTCTGTATGATATTCAACATTTTTTGTTTGTCACGTTGACGAAGTCGGGTCTTTTCTCCCAAAATGCGACTGAGCTTTGCTTCTGTTCGGGGCAGCTCCCGAACCAGCTGTTCCAGAACCCGGTCAGAAAACAGCAGAAATGCCGGTACCCCCCGCAGACCTGCCAGCTTTCTGCGGAACAATCGCAGTTCCTTTGACAGCTCCGGATTTGCTGAAGTACGGCTGTCCCGTGTCAGCCGTGCCTCCTGCCGGGATACCTGTACCCGGATGGACACGGTTTTGCCCTGAAATAATATAGGCTTTGCTCCTGCACTCAGACATAATCTGGGCTGTGGATTATCCTGCCGCACCAGACAGCCTATGGCAACCAGATGCTGTATCACCGTCAGGATTTCCTCCGGCGTGCTGTCCTTCATAATACCGAAGGTGGATACCGTATGATATCCTGCGGCAAGGATATCTGTATCCTCTTTCCCCAATAAAATCCGGCACAGCATCTCTGCCCCGCACTGTTCTTTGACCCGATAGACACAGGACAGGATTTTCTGTGCTTCTGTTGTCACATCCTTTTCCACACTGGAAGCTTCACAGTTGCCGCATGTTCCGCAGAAATCCGGTGCTTCCTGTCCAAAATACTGCAAAATATGCTGCCGCAGGCAGGTTTCCGTAAACACATAGCGTTTCATCCGATTCAGCCGCACCAGATTCTGCCGTTTCAGCCATGCTACCTCTTCATCGGTCAGCGCCGGATTTTCCGGGTCCTGTTCGATGAGATACTGATGCAGCTGAATATCTTTTTCATCAAACAGCAGAAGACATTGGGCCGGTGCGCCGTCCCGTCCGGCACGTCCTGCCTCCTGATAATAGCTTTCAATATCCCGCGGCATGCCAAAATGCACCACAAACCGCACATCCGGCTTGTCAATTCCCATGCCAAAGGCATTGGTTGCCACAATCACCGGTACTTCTCCGCTGACAAACTGCTGCTGTACCTGGCGCCGGGTCATGGATTCCATGCCGGCATGATAAGCCAGTGCTTGGATGCCATTGTGCTGTAAGCTGTCTGCCAGCTGCTCGGTTTTTTTGCGTGTCAGACAATAAATAATGCCGCTGGCACCCTTCTGTCTGTGGAGAAAACGCAGCAGCTGCTCCTCCCTGTCATACACCCGCCGGACTTCATAATACAGGTTCGGCCGGTCAAAGCTGGTGACCAGCCGTTCCGGTGCCTGCAGCTGCAGGGCCTGCACAATGTCCTCACGCACCTGTGCCGTAGCAGTGGCTGTAAAAGCAGATATAATGGGACGCCGGGGCAGATTGTTTAAAAACTGCGGAATTTTCCGGTAACTGGGGCGAAAATCATGCCCCCACTGGGAAATACAGTGGGCTTCATCCACTGCCACCATGGATACCGGCAGCTGTGATGCCAGTTCACAGAAATCCGATGCCATCAGGCGTTCCGGTGCAATATAAATCAGTTTGCACCGTCCTGCGGCAGCAAGGCGCATGGATTCCCGCCGTTCCTGTATGGTCTGTGCGCTGTTGAGCAGACAAGCGGCGATACCCGCACGGTGCAGTGCTGATACCTGATCCTGCATCAGAGAAATCAGCGGGGAAATAACCAGTGTAATTCCCGGCAGCAGCATAGCGGAAATTTGATAACAGATGGATTTGCCTGCGCCGGTGGGCATCACGCCCAGTACATCCCGTCCGGCAAGCATGGCATCTATCAGCTTCTGCTGTCCCGGGCGAAATTCCGTATAGCCAAAGGCTTCCCACAAAAGCCGGTGCTTGAGATCCATCCCCATTTCCTCTCCTTTTCTGTAAAATCTGTTTATCAGTATGCCACAGTTCCATCCGTTTCGCAAGTTTTTCGCCGTGAGATAGCTTTTTGTCAGGAAGTTCCTGCTGCCTGCATGCTTTTTCTGTTCATCCGGCCGCTTTACTTTTGCACATGGATGCGTTATACTACAGATACTTTTTGTATTGACGGTTAAAGGAGACTACTATGTTTATTGAACTTGTAAAATCGTTTATCCTGGGTATCGTGCAGGGTATTACTGAGTGGCTGCCGGTTTCTTCCACCGGACATATGCTGCTGGTGGATGAATTTCTGAAGCTGGATTTTCCCACAGACTTTACCGACATGTTCTTTGTCGTCATCCAGTTCGGCTCCATTCTGGCGGTATGTGTGCTGTATTTCGACAAGCTGAATCCATTTTCCCCACATAAAGACAAACAGCAGAAGCGTTTTACATGGCAGCTGTGGGAAAAGGTCATTATTGCCTGCATCCCGGCGGGTGTCATCGGCATTCTGTTTGATGATCTCATTCATGACCTGCTGTACGGTCCGATTGTCATTGCCATTGCACTGATTGTCTATGGTATCCTGTTCATTGTACTGGAAAATTCCAATCCCCATCCTACCACCACATCCCTGGAAACCCTTTCGTTCCGCAAGGCATTTTTCATCGGTATATTCCAGATGCTGTCCCTGATTCCGGGTACCTCCCGTTCCGGTTCCACCATTTTAGGTGCAGTTTTCCTGGGCTGTGAGCGGTCAGTTGCCGCAGAATTTTCCTTCTTCCTTGCCATCCCGGTTATGCTGGGTGCAAGCGCACTGAAGATGCTGAAATACGGTCTGGCTTATACCGGCGCACAGGTCGCTGTCATGCTGGTGGGTACAGTTACCGCCTTTGTGGTTTCTCTGATTGTCATTCGTTTCCTGATGAGCTACATCCGCAAGCACGACTTCAAGGTATTCGGCTGGTACCGTATCGTGCTGGGCATCCTGGTACTGCTGTACTT
>CAMBYS010000217.1 GCA_945872165.1 uncultured Clostridia bacterium
GCTCCGGCTTTACCTTAAACTTGGTCTGCCATACGCCCTCTGCCAGTACATCCTCATACTCATCAGAAGTATAAACGTCAATGGCGTTGTCACGGTCCGGACGGCGGATGCCATCCACAAACTGCAGACCCAGTACCTTGGGATGATGACGCAGGAACCAGTTATCTGCCTTATTGCCTGCCAGACGGGTGCAGTGGATACGGCTCTGCTGGCCTGCACCAACACCAATGGTCTGACCGTTCTTGACATAGCAAACCGAGTTGGACTGGGTGTACTTCAGGGTAATCAGAGAAACAATCATGTCCAGCTTTGCCTGCTGAGGCAGTTTCTTGTTCTCGGTTACGATATTTGCCAGCATCTCCTCGTCAATCTTCAGATTGTTGTGGCCCTGCTCAAAGGTGATGCCGAAAATTTCACGGCGTTCGATCTCTGCCGGCTCGTAATCCGGATCAATCTGAATGACGGTATAGCCGCCCTTGCGCTTGCTCTTCAGGATCTCCAGTGCTTCATCGGTATAAGCCGGTGCAATGATACCGTCAGAAACCTCATACTTCAGATAGGTTGCGGTCTGTGCATCACAGGTATCCGACAGAGCAACCCAATCACCATAGGAGCACAGACGGTCTGCACCGCGTGCACGGATATAAGCGCAGGCAATCGGGGACAGCTCTTCCTCGGTATCTACGAAATAAATCTGCTTTTCCACATCGGACAGCGGCGTACCGATAGCAGCGCCAGCCGGGCTGACATGCTTGAAGGAAGCAGCAGATGCCATACCGGTAGCAGCCTTCAGCTCACGAACCAGCTGCCAGCTGTTGAATGCATCCATAAAGTTGATATAACCCGGCTTGCCGTTAAGAACGGTAATCGGCAGTTCCCCCTCCTGCATATAAATGCGGGACGGCTTCTGGTTCGGGTTGCAGCCATATTTCAGTGCGAGTTCAGTCATGATTTCAGTTTCTCCTCTCAGCAGTGCTTGTTGCGGATGATACTGGAAGCCTTACCGGTCTCCAGATCAATGAAGCTGACATACAGGGATACCTTGTTTTCTTCATTCAGGTTGTCCCATACCATATCAGCAAAGGTATGCAGATCGCCTTCAATGCGAACGGTTTCCGGCTCGCCCTCAAAGGACGGCAGCGGAGAGCCATCACCCATATAGGTATGGATGAAATGACCCAGACCTGCACGCGGAGCATCATATTCAAAGAAGAAACGCTTGTTGCATGCCGGATCACCGTCAAAGCTCTTGAGGATGGACAGCTCATAAGCACCATTCGGTTCCACAACCGCGGAAATACGCGGGGTGTAGTTCGGGCCGTCCGGCTCAAACTGACGGGTGCGCAGTGCTTCAATGTAGCTCTTGCCTGCTGCCAGACCATCCCGAACGGTATCGGTCTGATCGCCGTTGGTGACAATGGTTGCACCCTCATAAACACGAACCGGATGATAAATAATCAGAGACGGATCTACCATCTTGGACGGGTCAAATGCTTCTGTGCGGATGCCGTCCTCGGTCTCGGAGAAGATACGGTTGCGGCTGTTCTCACTGCGGCCCATGATGAAATAGGCAATAACAGCAGACTTATCATCTGCACTGCGGCCAATGACGATGCCGCGGCCCGGATAGCTGTTGCTGCGCAGCTGTGCGCCAAGATCTAAAATTTCCATGAAACAATCTTCCTTCTATCAGTGTTGTGTATATATGTTATTCGGAAATCGAAACAATGCCGTCTTCCGAAACAGACAGTTTTCCTTCGCAGAACAGGGATACCACATGGGGCAGCAAAATATGCTCCGCCTGTGCCATCACACGCTTCTGCAGCATTTCCGGCGTATCACCCGGCTCCACATAAACCGCCTTCTGGGCGATGATCGGACCGCCATCGGTGACCGGATTGACAAAATGTACGGTCGCGCCGGTGACCTTCACGCCCTTTGCCAGTGCAGCCTCATGGACATGCAGTCCATAGAATCCATCCCCGCAGAAGGACGGGATCAGGGACGGATGCACATTGATGATTCTGTTTTCAAAGGTTTTGCAGAAGTACGCATCCAGTACCGTCATAAAGCCTGCCAGAACGACCAGTCCGATATCCTTTTCCTGCAGAAATGCCGCCAGCTCCTTACAGTATACCTCACCGGAAGGATAATCCTTCTTTTTGATGACATAACCCGGTACACCGGCTTTTTTTGCACGTTCCAGCGCATACGCCGTATCATTGGAGGAAATCACGGCAGAAACTCTGCCGTTTTTGATTTCTCCCCGTGCCTGCGCATCAAGAATTGCCTGCAGGTTTGTACCGCCGCCGGAAACCAGAACAGCGATATTTACCATAATGTGACTTCCTTTTCGCCAGCCTTGCACTCACCGATAATGTAGCCCTGCTCACCTGCTGCTGCAATGGCTTCCAGAGCCTTGTCTGCCTGCTCCTTCGGAACCGCAACAACCAGACCAGCACCCATGTTAAAGGTGTTGTACATATCGCGTTCCGGAATGTTGCCGGTCTCCTGAATCAGCTTGAAGATGCCCGGTGTGGGCAGAGCAGCCTTTTCAATGGATACGCTGATGTTGTCCGGCAGCATACGCGGAATATTTTCATAGAAGCCGCCGCCGGTGATATGGCTCATTGCCTTCACATCCACTGCCTTGATCAGGGACTGGATGGTCTTGACATAAATCTTGGTCGGAGTCAGCAGTTCCTCGCCCAGGGTCTTGCCGAATTCAGCAATGTAACGCTGTACCGACTTTTCATTGATGCCCAGGGTCTTGCGAACCAGGGAATAGCCATTGGAATGTACGCCGGAGGAAGCAACACCGATCAGCACATCGCCCACAGCCAGCTTGGTGCCGTCGATCATCTTGTCACGGTCGACCAAGCCAACCGAGAATCCAGCCATATCGTACTCATCTACCGGATAGAAGCCCGGCATTTCAGCGGTCTCGCCGCCAACCAGGGCACAGCCAGCCTGCTTGCAGCCCTCTGCAATGCCCTTTACCAGCTCTGCAACGCGCTCCGGATAGTTCTTGCCGACAGCAATGTAATCCAGGAAGAACAGCGGCTGTGCACCGCAGCATGCAATGTCATTGACACACATGGCAACGCAGTC
>CAMBYS010000218.1 GCA_945872165.1 uncultured Clostridia bacterium
ATTAAATTAAAATTATACTTTTAGTTATTCTTTATCTTTTTCCATGCTTCCACAGCCAGCTGGTCACAACGGTTGTTGTTTTCATTCTGGGCATGGCCTTTCACCCAATGGAAGGTGACATCATGTATGTCCAGCAGGTTCAGCAGCCGTTCCCATAAATCCGGATTTTTTGCCGGTTCTTTGGGTGTACGCATCCAGTTTTTACTGCGCCATTTGACTGCCCAGCCCTTTTGAATGGCATCTATGACATATTTGCTGTCGGAATATAAATCCACCGTACAGGGCGTTTTCAATGCCTCCAGTGCAGTGATTACAGCGAGTAATTCCATCCGGTTGTTGGTGGTATTATCAAAGCCCTGGCTGATTTCCTTCCGATGCTCGCCATATTGCAGGATAATGCCGAAGCCGCCCGGTCCGGGATTTCCGGAACAGGCGCCATCGGTATAAATTACCACATGTTTATGCTTCTCCGCCATTGGTTTCCTCTTCCACTGCTGTTTTGGCAGATTCCATGGTTTCCTCCGGTTCTTCCGCTTCTTCGGTTTCTTCGGTTTCTTCCCGTTCTACACGGGTAATGGCATTGACATGGACATTTTCACCGGTACGCATGACAATGACACCCTGAGAATTTCTGCCGCACAGACGGATATCACTGACGGCAGTACGGATCATGACACCGTCATCGGTGATAATGAGGACATCATTTTCCTCATCGACAACCGCAGTTCCCGCAATTCTGCCGGTTTTCTCACCCAATGCATGGGCAATAATGCCATGACCGCCGCGGTGATGCACACTGAAATCATGGACCGGCGTACGCTTGCCATAGCCGTTCTGGGTAATGGTCAGCACTTCACCCTCCGGACGGGCACGAACACCGCCAATGACACAGTCATCTTCATCCAATGCAATGCCGCGCACACCAACAGCGGTACGACCCATAGCACGGACTTCATTTTCGTCAAAGCAGATTGCCTTGCCCTTGGCAGTAATCAGCAGGATATTCTGTGTGCCATCGGTCAGACGGACATCTATCAGACGATCCCCCTCATTGAGGGTCAGGGCACGCAGGCCAACCTTGCGGATGTTGGTCAGTTCCTTCAGGGAAACACGCTTGACCACGCCTCTTTCCGTGATAAAGAACAGGTAATGGTTTTCATCATACTGTTCCTCCGGTACACGGAACATGGCAGAAACGGTTTCACCGGTTTCCAGTGCCAGCAGATTTACCAGATTGGTGCCCTTGGCAGTACGGCTGGTTTCGGGAATCTGATAGCCTTTCAGGCGGTATACCTTGCCCAGGCTGCTGAAAAACAGAATGTTGTCATGGGAGGATGCGGCAAACAATACTTCCGCATAATCCTCTTCACGGGTTGCCATGGCATTGACACCACGACCACCCCGTCGCTGTGCCCGATAGGTTGCGGTAGGCAGACGCTTGATATAGCCCCGATGGGTCAGGGTATAGGTGCAGTCCTCCCGGGGAATCAGATCCTCAATGTCGATTTCATCATCTACAATTTCAATGCCGGTACGGCGCTCGTCACCAAATTTGTCCCGAATTTCAATCAGTTCCTTTTTGACGATATCCAGCTGCAATGCTCTGCTGCCCAGAATGTCGATAAGACCATGGATCCGGGTTTCAATCTCGTCATATTCATCACTGATTTTCTGGCGTTCCAGACCGGACAGGCGTCCCAGACGCATGCTGACAATTGCCTGTGCCTGATCCTCATCCAGATGAAATTCATATTCTTCCTTGCCATCTACAATACCCAGCAGTGCAATCTGATTGATGATAAAGGGTTCTGCAATCAGGTTCTGCTTGGCTTCGGATTCATTGGCAGATGCCCGAATGATGGCAATGATGCGGTCAATGTTGTCGGTAGCTACTTTGAGACCTTCCAGAATATGGGCACGTGCCTCTGCTTTTTTCAGGTCAAAGCGGCTGCGGCGTTCAATGATTTCACGCTGGAATTCAATGTACTGGTCAATCAGTTCCCGCAGGTTCAAGGTACGGGGCTGATTGTTCACCAATGCCAGATTGTTAATGGAGAAGGTTTCCTGCAGTTGGGTATAATTGAACAGCTGATTCAGGATAACCTGGGCATTTGCATCTTTTTTCAGTTCTACAACCACACGGATGCCTTCACGGTCGGATTCATCCCGCAGGTCAGAAATGCCTTCTACACGCTTGTCCTTGACCAGCTCAGCAATAGATTCCACCAGCCGGGCCTTATTGACGCCATAGGGGATTTCGGTTGCTACAATGCGGGTTCTGCCATGGGGCATTTCTTCAAAATGGGTACGGGCACGCATTTTCAGCTTGCCCCGACCGGTGGCATAAGCAGCACGAATACCGCTGCGTCCCATAATCAGACCGCCGGTTGGGAAATCCGGTCCTTTGATGTACTGACAGATTTCATCCAGACCTGCTTCCGGATTGTCAATGACATGGCAGATGCCGTCAATCACTTCGGTCAGGTTATGGGGCGGCATGTTGGTAGCCATACCGACGGCAATGCCGGTGGAGCCGTTGACCAGCATACTGGGGAAACGTGAGGGCAGAACGGTAGGTTCCTTACGGTTATCATCGAAGTTCGGCATGAACTCGACGGTATCCTTGTCAATATCGGTCATCATATGGGCAGCCAGCTTGCTCATGCGGGCTTCCGTGTAACGGTAAGCAGCCGGTGGGTCGCCATCCAGCGAGCCAAAGTTGCCATGACCATCAATCATGGGATAGCGCAGGGAAAACCACTGTGCCATACGCACCATGGCATCATAAACGGAGGCATCACCATGGGGATGATACCGGCCCAATACATTACCAACGGTGGTTGCCGCCTTGCGGTAAGGGCGGTCAGCCGTCAGGTGGTCCTCATACATTGCGTACAGGATCCGGCGATGTACCGGCTTTAAGCCGTCACGTGCATCCGGCAGGGCACGGCCAACGATAACCGACATTGCATAGTCAATGTAGGATTTTTTCATTTCCCGTTCCAGATCAACCGGAATAATTTTCTGGTTTTCAAAGCTAATATTACTTGCCATGTTTTCTCCTCTCTCCGCTTTTCTTTACA
>CAMBYS010000219.1 GCA_945872165.1 uncultured Clostridia bacterium
CGGACACCGGAGCAGGTCTGCTGTGGGGTGCGCAAGGATGCAGGAGATGATCCGGATATTACCCATGGTATCCTGGTTTATGCAGCGGTTTCCCCCAGGGAAAAAGGGATTATCATTGACGGCGGCACCGGTGTAGGACGGGTTACCCGTCCGGGACTTGCCCAGCCAGTTGGGACAGCAGCCATCAATCCGGGACCACGGCAGCAGATTCGACAGGCATTGGAGGCTGTGGCACAGGAATACAGTTATTCCGGCGGATTTTCCGTTGTCATTTCCATTCCGGATGGAGAGAAGCTGGCAGCACGCACCATGAATCCCCAGCTGGGCATTGTAGGCGGCTTGTCGGTATTGGGCACCAGTGGGATTGTGGAGCCCATGAGTGAGCAGGCGCTGATTGATACGATTCATGTGGATATTGACGCACGGTATGCCGCAGGACAGCGGATGCTGCTGCTGTGTCCGGGCAATTACGGAGAGGATTTTGTCCGGGAGACATTGGGACTGGATATGTCCCGGGGTGTAAAATGCTCCAATTTCCTTGGAGAAGCATTGGATTATGCGGTATATCGTGGGTTTAAGGGTGTGCTGCTGGTGGGACACGCAGGGAAGCTCATCAAGCTGGCAGCCGGCATATTCCAGACCCATTCCGCTTATGCGGATGGCAGGCAGGAAATATTTTCGGCACATGCCGCCCTGTGCGGTGCGGACCGGGAAACCGTCAGACAGCTGATGCAGGCGGTTACTGTGGATGCCTGTCTGGATATTTTGCAGCGTGCCGGACTGGACAAGCCGGTACTGGCTTCCATTTCACAGAAAATACAGTCCCATCTGCAGCATCGGACTGCGGGCAAATCCGGCAGAGCCTTTGAGGTAGAGTATGTGATTTTTACCAATCAATATGGTGTCCTGATGCAGACGGAACAGGCAGCAGACTGCATTGCGGCACGCAGGAAGGAAGAACAAGGATGATTCATTTTGTTGGAGCAGGTCCCGGAGCAGAGGATCTGATTACAGTACGCGGCGCAAAGCTGCTGGAACAGGCGGATGTGGTGGTTTATGCAGGTTCTCTGGTGAATCCGGCGCATCTGGCACGGACAAAGGAAGGCTGTGCCATTTATGACAGTGCCTCCATGACGCTGGAACAGGTGATGGATGTGATGATTCCGGCGGCAAAGGACGGAAAAAATGTGGTTCGCCTGCATACCGGTGACCCGTCAGTCTATGGCGCAATCCGGGAACAGATGGATATACTGGATGCAAATGGTGTTTCCTATGAGGTATGTCCGGGTGTTTCTTCGTTCTGCGGTGCGGCGGCAGCGCTGAAGGCAGAATATACCCTGCCCAATGTGAGCCAGACTGTGATTCTGAGCCGTATGGCGGGACGCACGCCGGTACCGGAGCGGGAATCTATCCGAGCTCTGGCAGCCCATGGCAGTACCATGGTGCTGTTCCTGTCCTCCGGCATGCTGGGCAAGCTGTCAGAGGAACTGATTGCAGGCGGCTATGCGCCGGAGACACCGGCAGCCATTGTTTACAAAGCAACCTGGCCGGATGAAAAGGTATTCCGCACCACGATTGCCGGTCTGGAACAGACCGCAAAGGACAATGACATTCATAAGACCGCATTGATTACCGTAGGCGGTTTTTTAGGAGATGTGTATGACCGTTCCAAGCTGTATGACCCGGCGTTTGCCCATGGCTACCGTGAGGCGAATCCGTGAACATCAGCATTATTGCGTTTACCGACCGAGGACGGGAGCTGAGCAGGCGCATTGGGGGGCATTTGCCGGAGGATACGGTAAATCTGTATGCCAAAGCGGAAGGATTTTTACCTTATTCCAGCCTGCGGGACTTTGCACAGCGGGCCATGGCAGAGGATGACGCGGTAATTTTTGTGGGAGCCACAGGCATTGCGGTCCGTGCCATCGCACCCTTTGTCCGGCGCAAGGATTTGGACCCGGCGGTACTGGTAATAGATGAAAACGGACGGTTTGCGATTTCCCTGCTGTCCGGGCATATTGGAGGGGCAAACCGGCTGGCACAGCGGCTGGCGCAACAGCTGCATGCGATTCCGGTGGTCACCACCGCCACGGACGGGCGGGGAGTATTTGCGGCAGATCAATGGGCAGCAGAGCACCGCTGTACGGTACGCAATCTGCGGGCGATTCAGCAGATTTCCGGTGCCCTGCTGGAGGGAGAATCCGTTGGATTACACAGCGATTTCCCCATTACCGGAACCCTGCCGGAGGGAGTTGTGCTGGATACCCGGGAAAATGGCATTGGCATTTCCATTTATCAGCGGGAAAACAATCCGTTTCCCCATACTCTGTGGCTGACTCCGCAGATTGTCCATGTGGGTGTGGGCTGCCGGCGCAACACTTCGCCGGAAAAGCTGGTAACCTGGGCGCAGGAACAGCTGCAGGCATTGCAGATAGATCCCCGGGCAGTGGCATCGGTGGCTTCGATTGACCTGAAACAGGATGAACCGGCGGTACACCGGCTGGCGGAACAGTGGCAGGTACCTGTTGTCTTTTATACCGCACAGCAGTTGGAGCAGGTGCAGGGTGCATTCCCGCCGTCAGATTTTGTCCGGCGCACCACCGGGACAGATAATGTATGCCAGCGGGCAGCGGCAAAAGCAGCAGGAAATGGTACCTGTCTGCTGGAAAAGACCGCACAGGACGGCATGACGATTTCAATGTATTGTGAGGACTGGAGGACAGCATTTTGAGCATTTGCATGGCTGGAATTGACTGGGAAACAGCAAAAATGGATAAACGGGAAGCATTTTCCTTCACCAGCAGCCAGGTCGGCAGGTTATGCGGACGGATTGCGCAGATGGAAGGTGTTGACGGCTGTGTGCTGCTGTCCACCTGCAACCGCACAGAATTGTATCTCAGCGGTGAGGCGGCATTGCAGCCTGCGGCGGTCTTGTGTCAGGCTGCCGGAGCGGAAGGTGCAGAGGCATTGTTCTGTGAACGCCGTGACCGGGAAGCGGAACGGCATTTGATGGAGGTTTCCTGTGGTTTGTGCTCCCAGATTC
>CAMBYS010000220.1 GCA_945872165.1 uncultured Clostridia bacterium
CAACGGCAAGCAGGACACCTGCCATAAGCAGGCAGGGAATGCTCCACAGCGGCAGCCCGTTTCGTTTCCTATGCCCCTTCGCCATGTGTTCCCACCCGCCTTTCGGAAAATTTGTGCCGGTACAAAATCCTATTCGGAAAGGTGGACAGATATGCCGGTTCAGGACAGGAACAGGTCGATGTCCGTAACATCCAGAGAAGGATGCAGAAACAGATTGATGCCATAGCCAATGACACGGGCAGCATCGGTCACCTGCTGGTCGACATCCCGGGTGGTTACCAATACCGGTGTGTGCAGATCATCCAGCGCTTCACAGGAAGCACCGGTCTGGTCAGCAATATCCTCTGCCAGTGTGGCACCATCTACCACGGTAGGCACGCCAATGGCAAGCACGGGAACACCAAGTTCCTTTTGCGTGAGTGCGGTACGTGCATTGCCCACACCAGAGCCGGGAACAATGCCGGTATCGGTCATTTGGATGGTACGCATCAGACGGCTGAGCCTGCGGGCTGCCAGTGCATCTACGGCAATAACCAAACCGGGCTGAATACGGGAAATGACACCCAGGACAATTTCCCCGGTTTCCACACCGGTCATACCCAGCACACCGGGAGCCAATACCGTCACAGGACGAAACGCACGGAATTGTGTTGGGGAACGCTCTACCAGATGCCGGGTTGCCAGTACGCTCTGACAGCATAAGGGTCCGATGGCATCCGGCGTAATGGCACGATTACCCAGACCAATGACCAATACGGTGGACCGTGGGTCCTGCAATGGCGGCACCAGCTGTTCCAATGCCTGTGCTACCGCATGGCAGGCCCGGGGGAAAGCATCGGTTTCCCGATGCAGCAGCGGGTCAATGGACAGGGTGTCATATTTGCCCGGCGGTTTGCCAAACCGGGTATGTTCCTTTGTGATGGTGACCTGATGCAGTGGAAAGCCTTCCAGCTGGATTTCCCGCTGCATGACCTCGGCATCCGGCTGCTGTTCCAATAATTCCAATGCTAAATCGGTACGAATTGCCATGGTTTCCCCCTCCTCTGTCCTTACAGTATGCGCATGGAAAAGGTGGATTATGTATGTTATTTGCGGAGAAATGACCGGAACAGATGGGGAAAACCTGTGGAAATTTGGGGAATCTGTCGGTCGTCAGACCATGGTTTGAAAAAAACAGACGAAAAAATAAAATTATACTTGATTTTTATGGCATGGCATGTTAATATTTTAAATACTGATGACACTTGATGGAGTAAGGAGGTGGACACAAATGCCGAATATTAAGTCTGCCAAGAAGCGTGTTCTGGTAACCAAGGTAAAGGACGCACGCAACCAGGCTGCTCGTAGCCAGCTGAAGACCATTCTGAAGAAGTTTGACGCTGCAGTTGCATCTGAGGATAAGACCGCTGCAGAGTCTGCATATAAGACCGCTGTTAAGGCTCTCGACAAGGCAGCAGCAAGCAAGCTGATTCATAAGAACAAGGCTGCTAACAAGAAGAGCGCACTGACCCTCAAGCTGAACGCTTCCAAGTAAGGGTTCCTTGCTTCAATCCATTTGAAGATAAAAACGCATCCGTGTGGGTGCGTTTTTTTGTAGCCCGTTTACTGTCTCTGAGCGAACAGCAAGACCATGATGAAGGAGCATAATAAACCGATGCATTATCTGGATCATGCGGCAACGACTGCCGTACTGCCGGAAGCTGCTGCCATTGCCTGCCGGGTGATGACGGAGCAGTTCGGCAATCCGTCAAGCGTACATAGGATGGGCATTGAAGCCTCCGGTATTTTAGAAACTGCCCGGAAACAGGTGGCAGCCATCCTGTCTGCTTCACCGGCTGAGGTGACCTTTACCTCCTGCGGTACGGAAGCCACAGCCACCGCAATTTATGGCGCCTGCCGCAGAAAAGGCAGAGGCAAACATATTATCACCACAGCTATTGAACATTCCGCTACACTGAATACCGTCAGACAACTGGAGCAGGAAGGCTTTGAGGTAACATATTTACAGCCTGACACGGACGGACATATTGCCGTATCTGATTTGCGGGATGCCATCCGGCCGGACACGGTGCTGTTGACCTGTATGCTGGCAAACAATGAGGTGGGGACCATTCTGCCGGTGAAGGAATTTGGTAAAATTTTGAAGAAAAAAGCCCCTCAGGCCTTGTTTCATATTGATGCGGTACAGGGATTGGCACGTATTCCCATCAAGCCAAAGCTGTGGAATGCGGATTTTATCAGTATCAGCGGACATAAAATCGGTGCGCCCAAGGGTATCGGCGCATTATATATCCGTAAAGGTGTCCGTATTGCTCCGCTGATGGTAGGCGGCGGACAGGAACGCGGCATGCGTCCGGGCACCGAAGCTACCCCGAATATTGCCGCCTTTGGTGAGGCCTGCCGTATTCGTCAGGAACAGCTGGAGGACAATTATGCCAGGGTGGAAGCATTGTGCGCACAGCTGGAAGCCGGCATTGCCCAGCGGTTCCCCTGGGCGATTTATAACGGAAAGCATGACATGCCCCATGTGGTGAATGTTTCCTTCCCCGGCTGCAAGAGCGAGGTGCTTTTGCGGGTACTGGAAATGCATGAGGTCTATGTTTCCTCCGGCTCCGCCTGTGCCAAGGGCAAGGCAAGCCATGTGCTGGCAGCGATGCAGCTGGGACATGAACGCATTGACAGCGCTTTGCGCATCAGTTTTGCACCCTCCAATACACCGGAGGATGTGGAAGCCCTGCTGGATGCGCTGGAGGAAGGCACCAAAAGGCTGAGAAGGGAATAAGATAGTGAAAAAGCGTGGATCTGTCAAGAGGGCAGGTGCACGTTTTTTTTTGCATTGGATTACCGGCATCCCTCTTTTTGTTGTGTTCGGAGAAGAAGGAATTTGGACAGTTTTTTTCAAAATGCATGAAAAAATTTTTGGTAAAAAATGTATACTATTACATATAGTAACATTTTTACGGGTGTGGTATACTAAAGGAGTAAAAGAACCGGGGAACAAGGGATGATATTGGGGATGGGGTGAGTCCGAT
>CAMBYS010000221.1 GCA_945872165.1 uncultured Clostridia bacterium
AGTAATATTGTCAATTTGATTACTTTTGTCATTTCCAGTCTGACCATGGGTGTGACTGTGCTCATCAGCCGTTATCTGGGCGAGCGCAGTGAACAGCGTATTGGCAACGTTATCGGTGGTGCCATTTGCTTTTTTGCTGCCTTTGCTGTGTTTATTATGGTGATTATGCTGGGCTTGGCACCACAGTTTGCAGGCTGGATGCATGCACCGGAAGAGGCTTATGCATTGACAGTAGATTATATCCGGGTATGCGGCGGCGGTATTGCCTTTGTCATTGCGTATAATGTCATCAGTGGTATTTTCCGCGGATTGGGCAATTCCAGGCTGCCATTGATTTTTGTCCTGATTGCATGTATCGTCAATGTCATCGGAGATCTGGTATTTGTAGCAGGATTCCATATGGATGTAGTTGGCGCCGCACTGGCAACCATTCTGGCACAGGCAGTGAGCGTAGTCTTGTCTCTGTTCATTATCCGCCGGCAAAAGCTGCCGTTTACTGTTTCCCGGAAACAGATTCGGTTTAATCCGGAAATCGTGGTATTCCTCAAACTGGGTGCACCCCTTGCGCTGCAGGAGCTGCTCACAAACCTGTCATTCCTGATTCTGTGTGCCATCATCAATAATATGGGCCTGGAAGCATCCTCCGGCTATGGTATTGCCCAGAAAATTGTAACCTTTGTCATGCTGGTGCCATCGGCATTGATGCAGTCCATGTCTGCTTTTGTGGCACAGAATGTGGGTGCCGGCAAGGAAAAACGTGCCCGCAGTGCTACCTTTATCGGCATGGCAATCGGTATGGCAATCGGCGTGTTTATTTTCCTGATGGCCTGGTTTAAGGGAGAAATTCCGGCTGCCCTGTTTACCTCCAATCCGGTATATATTGCACGTGCTGCGGAATATCTCCGGGGTTTCAGTCCGGAAGCCGTGCTGACCTGTGTGGTATTCAGTTTTATTGGTTATTTCAACGGGCACAGCAAGCCGATTCCGGTCATGCTGCAGGGTATTACTGCATCCTTCCTGGTGCGTGTACCGCTGTCCTATCTGTTCAGCCTGAAGGAAGGGGCAACCTTGGTGGATATCGGTATTGCGGTTCCGCTTGCATCGGTATATGGCATAGTATTCTTTACCATTTGCTATTTGATTACCATTCGGAGGATGGGAAAACAGCAGATAGAAGGAGGAGATTGAACCGCGTATGACACAGCTGGTGGAAGCAAGGCTGATGACAGCGGCAATCAGTACCATTTTGATTTTATTGGTCATCCCGGTTGCCGGTTATCTGATTTTACTTGCAAGAAAAGGATTCCTGTATTTGCTGGGGATGGTGTTTGATGGAGACACTGTCTGGCTGATTGCCAATCGTCTGACCTTTCCGGGGGTTATCCATCATGAATGTGCCCATGCATTGTTTGTCGTGCTCACCGGAGCGAAGATACAGGATATAGAACTGTTTCATCCGCAGCATGACCGGCTAGGCAGTGTGAGCTGGTATCCCAGATCAGTTTTTCCGGGAGCGCAGTCGATTCAGTGCACATTGGTTTCGGTGGCGCCGGTGGTTCTCGGCGTTCTGGATTTCTGTTTGCTGTATGCATGTTTGCTGCCCAGGTGCACCCAAGTATGGCAGACGATTCTGGTTGTGTATCTGATGCTGTCAATTTTCTTTCATGCCACCATGAGCAGCCAGGATATCCGGATTGCCTGGAAGGGGTTGCCGGTGTGTGCATTGATCTTGATGGTCTTTTTCTTTGTCACCGGATTGGATATGGCGGCTGTATTACAGCACGCCGTTTTTCCTGGATAAACATAACTCTGCTTACCGGATACATAACCTCAGAAGAGAAAATGAGCCGCCGCGATGAGAAATCATCTGCAGCGGCTTATTTACCAATACATTCCATTGCAGCAGCCAGGAAGCTGTTTCTTGACCATTCCCGCCGGTTCTGGTATCATGAATGCGGACACACCATAAAACGGTAGGCGGTTCGTCCCTCCAACACTTCCGGACGGGGGACAGCTTCTTTTGTCCTCCGGATTCTTTGATGAAGGGGGACGATATGCATGGTTACATATGAAGCATTGTTTCAATATACGCTTGTAATTGTTGCTATCATTACCCTTGTGGTAACAGCATATAAAAAGAAGTAACCGCCCCTGCTGCTAAACTAAGGCGGTTACTTCTGTAATCCAAAATAGTGAGTGGCGCACCGTCTATCGGTGTGTCCTCTTCTTTTTTATAGAATATCACAAAAATAATATAACGTCAAATCCTTTTGACCGGTGCTGTACGCTGGCCTGCATGAAGGCTTTCGTTCCTGAGACACCGGTCTTTTTTTGCGCTGACCCGGAATGAGGGTTAGAGGGATAGGTTGATAAAAAATAGAGCAGGCATATCACTGCCTGCTCCGGTGTGGTGCGGATAACAGGACTTGAACCTGCACGTCTTGGACACTGGAACCTAAATCCAGCGCGTCTGCCAATTCCGCCATATCCGCGTAGCACATGAATATGGTAGCATATACGGCAAATCGTTGTCAAGCTGATAGCAGAAAATTTGTTCGGTCTGTGGTGTTCAAACCGGGTAAAGTGTGATACAATAAAGACAATTGCCATAGTGGGCAGAAAACAGACCGAATAATGGATACAACAGGATTTTTTTCCGCATAAAAAAGGATAACACATGATGAAAGTACTAAAAAACTGTATTTGGCTGATGCTCTGTATGGTTATGCTGACCGGCTGCTCCTTGATTGCCGGAGGGGATGATCTGCTGCAGACTCCCAAGCCATCAGAAAAGTTTACCATGCTGCAGGATCAGCTGGAAAAAATTATCAGCGAAGGAAAAAACTATGCAACACCCCAGAAGGGCTCTTATCGGAATACCGTCACCTTTGAAGATATTGATGGGGATGGAGAAGATGAGGCCATTGCTTTTTTCCGGGAAGGAACAGGCGGAAAGATTTATGCCTATGCCTTTGCGCTGGAGGATGGGGAATACCAACAGATTGGCAGAATTGAAGGTCCGGGTTCC
>CAMBYS010000222.1 GCA_945872165.1 uncultured Clostridia bacterium
GCGATGGTTTCCTGGGGAACCGCACCGGGAAGAGCGATAACCTCGTTTTCCTGAATCAGGCGAACTGCCTTGAGGGTCATCAGCTCCGGATCTCCCGGCCCTACGCCGACGCCATATAATACTCCGTTCATAACAGTCATGTACTCCTTTTTGTTTTGAAATGCCTTTTTATTATAGCATTCCAGGGAACAGAAAAATAGGGATAGTGTGCTGTTTTTTTAGGACAATATTGTGATTTTTGTATTTTTGCAGGCTGGAGAATGGGGAGTATGGGAATGAGAGAAGGATTTTGCGGCTTGAATGGACCGTACCAATCCGGTATAATAGCGTTGAATCAGCTGGCAGGACAACAGGTAATGCCCTGTCACGCACAGCAGAGAACAGGAGGACAACAATGGGGAATTTCATCGGAGCAATCCGTTATCAGATGGAGAAACTCAGACAGCGGCCGCATTATCAGGAAGAGCTGGATAAAATGGAACAGCGCAGAAAGGGGATCATTCCACCCCAGTTTGAGCGATTAAAGGCATTGGAAAACAGCTGCCAGGGCAAACGCTGCTTTATTGTTGCGGATGGCACTGGTGTGTCTCCGGAAGTGGGGAAGCGGCTGGAGAAGGAACTGGTGTTTGGCGTCAATTCCGGCACACAGCTGAAGTGGAAGGGCTGGAAGCCCGGATGGCTGGGCATTCAGTCTCCCCAGGCATATGAGGCATTGGAAAAAGAGCTCTCCCAATATGAACTGGTTTTTGCCGGGGACAATCTGGCGGGACGGTTCCATTTGCCGGAGCAGGTGGTGCAGTATCCATATCTCGGCGTATATAAATACTATGTGAACCGATATCAGGAGTATGGCGTCAAATTCAGCGGCAATGCACTGGAGGTGGTTTATGACGGCTACAGTGTTATTTATTCCATGCTGCAGATCGCCGTATACCTGGGCATCAAAGAGATTTATCTGCTGGGCTGCAGCCAGCCGGAGGATGCGCGCATGACTGCGGCATATCGCACCGCAGCGCAGTATGCAGAAGAACATGGCATTCGTATCTGCAACTGCACGCCGGGGGAGCAGGAAGATGTTTTTGCATATTGCCCGCTGACAGACCTGTTTGACTGAAAGGATTATCATACATATAACGAAAAATGGCTCCCATCATCCCTCTTTTGCGGAAGGATGGTCGGAGCCATTTCTTTTTTGCTTTTTTACGATCAGAACAGACCGATAGACTGAAGCAGCAGGATCAGCAGCATGATTGGAGCCACAAACTTAATCATGATGATATACAGCGTTTTGCGCTGGAATTTGAACTTACCCTGGGTAACTTCGTCGATGATGACCTTCGGCTTAACAACCCAGCCGATCAGGATGCAGGTCAGGAATGCAACCAGCGGCATAAAGATATTGTTGCTGAAATAGTCCATAATATCAAGAATCTGTCCGATGGTGCCGTTGGGCAGTGCCAGTTCGAAGTACAGTGCATTGTAGCCCAGGCAGACAATGATGCCGGCAATGACTGTATAAATGGTGACAATCACGGAAGCCTTTTTTCTGCTCAGATGGAATGCATCCATGATACTGGAAACGATAGCTTCCATGACAGAAACCGAGGAGGTAACTGCGGCAAAGGAAACGATCAGGAAGAAAATCAGTCCTATAACAGCACCGATTCCGCCCATTGCAGAAAAAACCTTCGGAAGGGAGACAAACATCAGGCCGGGGCCTGCGGACATGCCCTCAATACCTGCGAAGGTGAACACAGCCGGAATAATCATCAGACCTGCCAGCAGTGCGATGCCGGTATCAAAAATTTCAATCTGGTTGATGGAGAACATCAGATTGGTTTCCTTGCGTGCATAGGAGCCATAGGTTACCATGATACCCATTGCTACGCTGATCGAGAAGAACAGCTGACCCATAGCATCCATAATGACAATCATCAGTTGTTTGAAGGTCATACCGGTAAAATCCGGAATCAGATAGACCTTCAATCCCTCCAGACCGGTTCTGGTCACACCGCTTGCATCGGTATGGCTCAGGGTCAAGGAGAAAATCGAAATACCGATGACCAGAACAACCAGAATCGGCATCAGGATTTTGCTGAATTTTTCAATGCCCTTTTCCACACCACAGATGATAACGAAGGCAGTGATGCCGAAATAAATCAACATCCATACAGTCGGTTCCGGGGAACTGGTGATATAGGAAGTAAAGTAACCATCCTGTGCTGCTGCAGTACCCTGTCCGGTCAGATAAACGGAAAGGTATTTGAATACCCAACCGCCGATGGAACAGTAATACGGCAAAATGATGGTAGGCACAAGGCAGGCCAGTATGCCAATGCCGCCCCATTTGGGATGAATCTGCTTATATGCGGTCAACGGGCTCTGTCTGGTTTTTCTGCCGATGGCAATTTCGGTTGTCAGCAGGGCAAAACCAAAGGTTAAAGCCAGAATCAGATAGCATACAATGAATACACCGCCGCCATCCTTCGCAGCCAGATATGGAAATCTCCATATGTTTCCCAGTCCGACAGCACTACCGGCTGCAGCCATGATAAACCCTAGCTGTCCGGAAAAGCTGCCGCGCTTTTTTTCTTTTCCCATGTTATAAACACTCCTGTATTTTTTCTTGCCGTGTCAGGGAAACCAACACGGCTATGGTTTCTATTATACGGTATGTCGGTACAATTGTAAATCAGAACTGCGATTTTTTTGCCTTTGAAAACAGAAAGATAGAATTTCAGAGCCAATATCTTGACTTTTCAGGCAAATCATGCTAAGATAAAATAACTGTGAAGATGTGTAAGTAGTTTGTGGGCGTTTCCCCTTTCAGAGAGCGGTACATTGGTGGAAGTACGGCAGGGAGCCATAAATGAATTTCAGCATTGGAGTGTTCTGTGAAAAATATCATATACAGGTATGATATGGTAAGCAGATGTATTTGCTGCATCAAAGCAAACAAAGGGCGGATTTTTGGCAAAGAATCCGAACGTGGGTGGTACCGCGGGTAAACTCGTCCCATATGAA
>CAMBYS010000223.1 GCA_945872165.1 uncultured Clostridia bacterium
GGTCTGCAGGGTTTCTGCCTGTATGCTGGAATCCACCGCCGACATCATCTGTCCGCCGGCAAGATACCCGCAGACAGCAAAAATAATGTCATTCATGGCCTGTGCCCGCTGTTCGGACAATACCGGAACGTTATTGTCCTCTTCTTTCGGCAGATGGACTGTCCTCTGCTCCTTTTCCAGCAGAAACGGTCCGGTTATCATGGCATATTCCCGCTGCAGTCTGGGCTGGCGCAATACTGTGGCAAGAAAGACATATCCACAGGGACAATGGTACAAATAATGTCCGTTCCACCGGGATGCTTCCTCACAGCCGGACTGATGCACCTGCTCCGCCTGACAGACCTGCTGCTCCTGCAGCCTGCAGGCACAGATAAACGGATCGCAGAACTGTTTTTCGGTAGCATCCAGCAGCGTGCAGCGAACCCCGGTAAGTGCGGTTATTTTATCACAATACTGCTGTACCTGTTCCTGAAACGCCACGGATGCCACCTCCTTTGTCTAATCTATTGTATGATTTTATACGCCGTAAACCTTTGCAATCTCTTCCCGTGCAATCTGTACCCAGCGGTAAACGTTGTTCGGGTTGTTTGCAATGGTATGGTTGTCCTTCATAATGAGCTCCACATGGTTGCCGCAGCGCTTGCAGTCAGTCAGGACCTGATGCAGGCGGGTGCGGATGTGATCCTCATCAATCACCGGAACGGCGATATCCGTGGGGCTTACCTTGTGGCAGAATACATAATCTCCGCCCAGAATCTCACTCATCTTCGGGATATCCGCCCACTGGGATACCGATACACGGCGCAGACGCGGCAGCTGCTTGACATAATCCCAGCGCTTGTCCAGACCTTCACAGCAACCATAATAGTTCAGGCCAAACCGATCTGCCAGCTTCAGCTGATAGGGCAGTACGAATTCCGCGAACATTTCCGGGGAAACCTCACTGGTTTCCTGGCTTTCATGGAAGCCCCAGATGTCCATTGCGCTGTTCGGCATAGCTGCAGCGGCATTCAGGTCATTGGTGATACCCAGTCCGCCGGAGCCGACATAGCAGTTGCCGGTGTTCGGGGTAAACAGCTTGTTGGCCTCCAGATAGTCAATCATGGACATATAGCCTTCGGTGAAGCGTGCCAGAATCTCATGCATCTTCTCATCGTAGTCATAGAAGTCATACAGCATGCTTTCCAGACCACGCAGGTCAGCATAGGGATGGGTCAACTCCATGCCCCACCACCACCAGTGACGGCGTTCTACCGTCAGGATGCCGTCAAATACATCATGGGCAATGGCAGTATAGGCATCAGTTGCTTCCCAGTCAATGGTGATCTGGGGAATTTTAATCAGCTCAGCAACATCGAAGTCATCCTCCATCATGTCATCCGTGATCGGAGCTTCCCATGTATATGCTTCACCGCCCTTGACATCACCGATAACCTTCTTTTCTACGCCCCACATGGTATTGTGTGCCTGATACGGGATATAGAACTTGGCTTCAATGGGCTTGTCACACTTGATCTTCTCTGCGTAGATGATTTCCTTATGCAGCCACATTTCCCATTCCTGTGCCATCTCACCTTCACATTTGCAGGTGAATTCCATCGGCAGCAGCTCATTCCAGCCATTCTCCAGATCCACATAGATCATAGGGCGGGAATCCTTCAGGTCATTGTGGTCACGCCACAGCTTCATCAGCTCATCCTGTTCCGGACGTGCTGCATATCCAGCCATCTTCTTTGCCAGCTCCTGCAGGATCGCCTTGTCATGCTCACTCATGACAGCCTGCTCCTTGGTCCAGCCATGCATAAAGATATTACCGTTGGTACACTGATCAAATCTCATAAAAATGCCTCCTGTCACAGTCATTTTAAAGAAACAAATATGGTCGTTCTGTTTTCAGATTTTCCTGTCCGGAATCTGTTTTCTGTATCATACCACAGAAAAACACGCTTTTCAACCAGTAGAATATCGTCCAAAAAAATGACTTTATGCATTTTATCGTCCAAAAAATTCGTTAAATAATTGTGTATATTTGCTAAATTATATCTTGTTCTTTTGGTTTTATCTCCCATTATGTTTGTTTTCATAAAAATACTTTTGAAAAATGCGCATTCTATGGTATACTAAAACTGACGAAAAAAATTTGCCCTGTTTTTTCAGAGAAAAAGATGATTATTTTCCGAAAGTTTTTAACCATCTTTCGTATGGATTTTTTGCTCCCGGAGGTAACCCCCTATGCTTCGACAAAATGAACCCGGCGTATTATCCGGCTCAGAATACTTTTTCAATACCGTAACTGCTCAGAAGCTGAATCTGTTCTATTCCGTCAGCCTCTGCGGACATTATTACTGTGATGACCAATACTGCATTGATCGGGAATATTGGGATGCTTTGCTGGTGATTCTGGTGGAAAAAGGCTCCATTCACCTGCGTTACCGCGACAGGGATTATGTCGCTTCTGCCGGTGATATTCTGTTGTTTGACTGCGCAGTCCCCCACCGGTATACAGCAGATCCCTATGCGGAATTTTACTGGGTACACTTTTCCGGCGCCAACAGCCTGGAAATGTACCACTTTCTGACCCGGGAAAACGGAAGCGTCCTGTATCACGCTCCACACACCCAAAAGGCTGCCATCCAGCTTCGAAATCTGGTACGCCAGTTTTCCACCAATCAGTTGATCCGGGATTCCGAGCATTCCCGCCTGCTGTACAATACCATGTGCTATCTGATGGAAAACAGCGGTCTGGAAACTGCTCTGCCGGAAAACAGCCCTACCCAGCAGGCAGTCAAGTATATCCAGTCCCATCTGGGCGAAGATCTGAGCCTGAAGCGGCTGTCCGCTGAGGTGCATCTGAGCCCTTCCCATCTGATCCGGGTCTTTCGCTCCAATCTGCACTATTCCCCCCATGAATATATTGTCCGTATGCGGCTGGACCGCGCCAAATATCTGCTGAAATCCACAGATATGCCCATCAAAGCCATTGCCGCTGAAGTG
>CAMBYS010000224.1 GCA_945872165.1 uncultured Clostridia bacterium
TTTTCAAAGCTAATATTACTTGCCATGTTTTCTCCTCTCTCCGCTTTTCTTTACAAAAAGAAAAGCTTAGCAAAAGAAATGTCCGTGCTCCGCTTTTCTTTACAGAAAGAAAAGCTTGGCAAAAGAAATGTCTGTGCGCTCCCGCGCAAAGCCGGGCATTCGGACGAAACAAGTCCGAATGCTGGCATCGTTTTGGCGCTATTTACAACAGGTATCTCAGTCAGGAAGTGAAAGATATCACTTCCAACGCTCCTGTTATTCCTCCAGCAGCTCGTTCAGACAGTCAATACATTCCTCCAGCGAATCCAGTGCATCGCCCAGAACTGCGTCCTCTTCTGAAATGTTCTTGATTTTTCGTGCCGGCAGCAAATCCACCAGCTCATCATGCCCTTGAATCAGCTTTTCCACTGCGGACCGAATGCGGGTCTTTTTGATATCATCCATGTCTTTTCTCCTGTTTTGATGTGTAAACCGATAATATCAATCGTATCCTTTATCCAAAACGTATTCATACAACGGTTACGGTTGATACACAAGAGCTACCATTGATCTCCCTTTTATATATCCAAATTGCTGACATATTTCGCATTTTTCTGAATAAATTCCCGGCGCGGCTCCACCTTTTCGCCCATCAGCAGGGTGAAAATCTCATCTGCCATGGAAGCATCCTCCAGAGTAACCTGCAGCAGGGTACGGTTTTCCGGATTCATGGTGGTTTCCCACAGCTGTTCCGGGTCCATTTCACCCAGACCTTTATATCGCTGGATGTCTACGCCCTGACCCATTTCCGCCAGTACAGCAAGCTGTTCCTGTTCGGTGTAGGTGTATCGCACGGTCTTGCCCTTGGTGTTTTTAAACAGCGGCGGCTGTGCGATATAAACATGTCCCTGCTCAATCAGCGGGCGCATATACCGGAAGAAGAAGGTCAGCAGCAGCGTGCGGATATGGCTGCCGTCAACGTCCGCATCCGCCATCAGGATAATCTTGCCATAACGCAGCTTGGAGGTGTCAAAATCCTCGCCAAAGCCTGCACCAAAGGCAGTAATCATCGGGGACAGCTTATCATTGCCATAAACTTTATCCAGACGGGCTTTTTCTACGTTAAGCATCTTGCCCCACAGCGGCAGAATCGCCTGATATCGTCTGTCACGGCCTTCCTTTGCGGAGCCGCCTGCGGAATCACCCTCGACGATATAAATTTCGGTCAGCGCCGGGTCACGCTCCTGACAGTCTGCCAGCTTGCCCGGCAGAGAACCGGATTCCAACGCACTCTTACGACGAGTCAGTTCTCTTGCCTTGCGTGCCGCTTCTCTTGCTCTGGAAGCAGTCTGTGCCTTGTCAATGATGGTTTTGGCAACTGACGGGTTTTCTTCAAAGAATACCGTCAGCTTTTCGGTGAGCATGGAATCCACCAGCGTGCGCATATCGGAATTGCCCAGCTTGGTCTTGGTCTGACCTTCAAACTGTGCTTCCTGCAGCTTGACGGAAATGACTGCGGTCAAACCTTCCCGCACATCATCACCGGAGAAATTCTTGTCACTGTCCTTCAGGAAACCGAATTTCCGTCCATAGTCATTGATGACCTTGGTCAGTGCAGATTTAAAGCCGGTCTCATGGGTACCGCCTTCGGTGGTATTGATGTTATTGGCAAAGGACAGCAGATTTTCACTGTAACCATCGGTATACTGCATCGCTACTTCTGCCATACTGTGATCCCGGCTGCCTTCCACATAGATCACATCGGGATGCAGGGCAGTTTTATTGCGGTTTAAGTAGGAAACAAACTGTTTGATGCCGCCCTCATAATGCATGATCTCTTCCCGGATTTCATCCTCCGGATCACGCTCATCCCGCAGGGTGATTTTGATGCCGCCATTGAGGAATGCCTGTTCCTGCAGGCGGTTTTCCAGAATCTCATAATCATACTGCAGGGTTTCAAAAATCTGGCTGTCTGCCTTAAACCGGATGGTAGTACCGGTCTCATGCTCACAGGGTACGGAACGCAGGGTAGATACTGTCTTGCCCCGGGCAAATTTCATGGTATATTTGCTGGTGCCGTCGTAAACGGTAGCTTCCAGCCATTCCGACAGGGCATTGACGACAGAAGAACCTACACCATGCAGACCGCCGGAGACTTTATAGCCATCGCCGCCGAATTTGCCGCCGGCATGCAGGACAGTCAAAACCACTTCCAGGGTAGGAATCCCCATCTGGGGATGGATTCCCACCGGAATACCACGGCCATTGTCCTTTACCGTGACAACACTGTCCGGTTCCAGGGTGACTTCGATATGGGTACAATAGCCTGCCAGTGCTTCATCAATGGAGTTATCCACGATTTCATACACCAGATGATGCAGGCCACGTGCAGATGTCGAGCCAATGTACATGCCCGGACGTTTGCGGACTGCTTCCAGTCCTTCCAGTACCTGAATCTGGCTTTCATCGTAGGTTTCCCTGACAGTCAGATCCAGGATCTCCTCGCTCATGCTCATAACATATCATCCATTTCTCCGGTGAACACAGGGAACAATGGGCACAGACAGCCGGCCACCGGTTTCATTGCTGTCTGGCTTTAAGGCGTATCGGTATCAGATCACGCCTGAAATCAATGTGGAAACAAACAATCCCGCACAAAAACGGGATTGCCGGAATGAATCAAAAAAAACGTGTCAATGGAACGATCTGCCATTTATTCCGGAAGCGGCTGCCCGCTGCGCTTTAACAGTGTGGCGGTAGAGAGCTGGGAAATGTACAGTGTCCGAACCCCGCCTTTTTCACACAGAATACAGGATTTAGGCAGGTCATCGAATATGGACTGTACCTGTCCGGATTTTTCCATGGCAGCAATACAGGCGCGGGTATGTTTTGACCAGGTTGCGGTATCCATGTCATAGATGCCGATGATGGTATCGGTATGAACCACCACATCCTGTCCCAAATGCAGGTACATCCCTCTCCCGCCTTTCCCAAAAAAAGTCGCGCAGC
>CAMBYS010000225.1 GCA_945872165.1 uncultured Clostridia bacterium
GTGAACAGATCAAATTCATGAAGGAATATCGTGAAGTGCTGCAGTTCGGTACATTTTACCGCCTCATCAGCCCCTTTGACAACAGCAATTTCGCTTCATGGATGGTGGTCAGCGAGGATAAGAAAACCGCGCTGGTGGGCTATTACAAAATTCTCAATCAGGTCAATGCAGGCTACCACCGCGTGAAGCTGTGCGGCCTGGCCCCGGACCTGTGCTACAGCGTCACCGGTTATCGTGAGAATCCCACCACCTGCCATTACGGCGACGAGCTGATGCATGTGGGTCTGCTCACCACCGACGGTGCTTCCGGTCAGCCGGATGAAAGCAAGGAGCATATCAGCCGTGATTTCGACTCCTGCATCTTTGTGCTCCGGGCACAGTAAGCATTGCTAACTTCTCTTTTCAACCCTTTTTCCTTTTTCTAATGCAAAACCGACACAGTTTCCTGTGTCGGTCTTGCGTCATCAAAATTCTCTCTTCCTGCGCAGCTGCTCAATGCTCATGTGCTGAATTTCACGGGTCGTCTTGCGGTACTGGGATGGTGTCATACCGGTTTTGAGCTTAAATGCCTTGGAAAACACCAATGGGTCATGATAACCGCACATGCCGGCAATGGTGCCGATGGACAATGTGGTAATGGTCAGCTGTTCTTTGGCACGGGTCAGACGGAAATTGGCCAGATATTCGCTGGGCGAGGTATGCAGGATAGTCTGGAACAACGTGGACAGGTAATTCCGGCTGATCTCCAGATGCTCTGCAATGTCCCGTACCCGGATATCCTCCGCATAGTGCTCCTGAATGTATTCCACCGCCGTGCGTACATAATAATTCTGCTGCTCCGGATAAACCATATCCCGCTGTCTGGATAAATCCCGTGCCAGATGGGCAAAAAAGCGGTACAGCAGGGACTCCATCTCCAGCATGTCCGGCAAATCCTCTGCCTCACAGTGCAGCATGGATTTCACCACATCCAGCAGCTGCTCCCCGCAGTCCCCATGGAAGGTGGGCATGCGCCCGGTCAGTCCCATTTCCTCCAGCAGCTTTTTGGCGCGGGTACCGTCAAAGCCAATCCACAGGTATGTCCATGGATCGGCTTCATCCGCTTCATAGAACGTCATGACATTGGGTTCAATCAGAAAGCCCTGCCCCTGCTCCAGTTCATAGGTCCGGCCGCCGATCTGATATTTCCCTTTTCCCTTTAATATATAATGCAGAATATAATTGGGACGGACTGCCGGTCCGAAGCTGTGTCCCGGCTGGCACAGGGAATACCCGCAAAAGCACAGATACAGCTCCTGATTCTGTCGTTTCCGTTCCATTGTCCGTACATAGGATTCCTCCACCGGACATCCCTCCTATCCCCAAAATCGTTATCATTATATAGTGTAACATAAACCCTGGATAAAATCTACCTGACAAAAAACGAGGTGAATGGTCTTGATTCTTTTGGAACAAGCAGAACTTACTTTACGAACCGGCGGCATGGATGCTGCCATCAGCAGTGTGTATGGCTGCAGCGCAGAAGCGGTAGACCCTTACCGCAGCCGCCTGCTGCATGTCATTGACGGCTATCGTACTGCTTTCGGACGCACGGATGAAATCGAACTGTTCAGTGCACCGGGACGAACGGAGCTGGGCGGCAACCATACCGACCACCAGCGCGGCAATGTGCTGGCTGCCAGCGTCAATCTGGATATTGTTTCCTGCGCGGCCCCCAATGACAGCATGGTAATCCGTATCCAGTCGGAGGGCTATCCGGCAGATGAGGTCGACCTGACCGACCTGACGCCCCATCCGGAGGAAACCAACCGTACCGCCGCCCTGATCCGTGGTGTTGCGGCAGCGGCACATAAGCGTGGCTTTGAAATCCGTGGCTTTGATGCCTACATGACCAGCAATGTGCTCAGCGGCTCCGGCCTGTCCTCCTCCGCGGCATATGAAACCATCATCGGCGTTATGATTAACCGTTTCTTCTGCGGCGGCGAGCTGACCGCTGTGGATATCGCAAAAATCGGACAGTATGCGGAAAATATTTACTTCGGCAAGCCCTGCGGCCTGATGGACCAGATGGCATCCTCCGTGGGCGGCATTGTGGCAATTGATTTCCAGGATGAAGCAGAGCCGAAGGTGCAGCGCATCAGCTATGACATGCATGCCAGCGAGCACTCCCTGTGTATCATTGATACCGGCGGGGACCATGCGGAGCTGACCAGTGATTATGCCGCCATTCCCCGTGAAATGGGCGAGGTTGCCGCAGCCTTTGGCAAAACCGTCCTGCGGGATGTACCGGAAGCAGATTTTGTCCGTTCCATCCCGTCCCTGCGCCGTCAGCTGGGTGACCGTGCCGTCCTGCGTGCCATGCATTTCTTTGCGGAAAACCGCCGTGCCGTAGCGGAAAAGGAAGCACTGGAAATGGGCAACTTTGAGAGGTTCCGTCAATTGGTTCGCCGTTCCGGCCGTTCTTCTGCCATGTACCTACAGAATGTCTACACCGGTGTCAATCCGGAGCATCAGGATATGTCGATTGCACTGGCACTGGCAGAATCCATTCTGGAAGGCCGGGGTGCAGTACGTGTTCATGGCGGCGGCTTTGCCGGTACCATTCAGGCCTTTGTGCCCAATGATATGCTTATATATTTCAAAACAACCATGGAATCCGTGCTGGGCAAGGATATGTGCCATATTCTGACCATCCGTCCGGCAGGCGGCGTGGTTCTCATGGCTGAATAAATCAACAGGGAGGAAATACTATCATGGCAATTCTCGTATTAGGCGGCGCCGGTTACATCGGCTCCCATACCGTATATGAACTTATTGACGCAGGCAAAGAGGTCGTCATTGCAGACAATCTGGAAACCGGTCACATTGAGGCGGTTCACCCGAAGGCTAAGTTTTATCAGGGTGATATCCGTGACAGAGCATTTGTTGATTCTGTT
>CAMBYS010000226.1 GCA_945872165.1 uncultured Clostridia bacterium
CCTGCAGCCGCCCTCTTCCCGGGCAAGACAGCTGGCACCCTCCGTGCCGGTGCCGCCATAGCTGATGCAGTCGGAGGAAAAGACCTCTTCCCAGCCCGACGGTCCTGCCAGTGTGATGGAATAGCCGGACACCTGCTGTCCGGTTACATTGATGACCGCCAGAAGCCGCTGTCCCGACGGGCTGCGCCGCTCAAAGCAAAGCAGTCCCGGTACCTGTTCGCCCCGGTCAATCCAGATCAGGCTGTCTGTCTGCCCGGGCCATTCCCACAGCTGTGGGGTCCGGCGGTAAAACAGGTTCAGCCCGCGCACATATTCCCGCATCTGCCGATGTGCTTCATAATCCAGCAACATCCAGTCCAGACCGTGATGGCAGGCCCATTCGGTAAACTGTGCGAACTCACCGCCCATAAACAGCAGCTTGTCCCCGGGATGTGCCATGACAAAGCCATACAGCGTGCGCAAACGTGCGAATTTTTCGTGATACTCTCCCGACATACGGGACAGCAGAGAACCCGCTCCATGGGAGACGGTGTCATGGGACATAGGGAGAATGTCATGTTCTCCCGCGCTGTCCAGCAGGGACAGGGACAGCCAGTCCGTAAAATCCTCTGTATTTTCCGGTGCTTCCAGATGCTGCAGTGCTTCCCGAATCCAGTCATCCCTCCACATATTGGAAAATCCCAGTCCGCCCAGCCGGGTGGGCTTGGTGACTGAGGGCCATAAACCGGTACTGCTGGCAATCATCCGCACCCGCGGATACTGCTCCGCCATGCTGTCGCACAGCGTGCGCAGGAATGCCGCACCCTTCAGGTTCTGGTTTTCACCGTATTCATTTGCCCGCCAGCTGCCTGCCTCACGCTGATAATCCAAAAACAGCATGGGCTGTACCGAGCTGACCCGGATGCCGTCCGCATGGAACTGGGATACCCAGAACATAGCAGAGGACAGCAGGAAGGAAACGGTTTCTCCTCTGCCCAGATCAAACCGCTGCATGCCGAAGGGCATTTCATTGTCCGGCGGCAGGCATTCATAGCATGGCTCGCCGTCAAAGCAAATCAGACCATGTGCGTCACTGGGGAAACCGGCAGCGGTCCAGTCCAGCATGACACCCAGACCTGCCTGATGGCATCGGTCGATGAAATACATCAGGTCATGAGGGGTTCCGTACCGGCTGGTAGCTGCGAACCATCCCAGAGGCTGATAGCCCCATGAGCCGTCATAGGGATGCTCCATCAACGGCAGAAGCTCCAAATGTGTATACCCCATATCGCGCACATACGGTACCAGGCGATCCGCCAGTTCCCGATAGGAATAGAAGGAGCTGTCATCCCGTACCTGCCATGAGCCCAAATGCACCTCATAAATGTTGACCGGCTGTGCCGCTGGGATCTCCTGCTGCATCCATTCCCGGTCATGCCATTCATAACCCTCCATCTCATAATATCGGGAGGCATGATACGGACGGGTTTCCGCAAAAAAGGCAAACGGGTCTGCCTTATCAAAAACATCACCGTTTTTTGTGCGTATGCTGTATTTATAACAGTCAAACCGCTCGATATCCGTCAGGAAGCATTCCCAGATCTCCGGGTCCTCCTTCATGGGCTGCATCGGGGCAAAGCTGCGCAGCCAGCCGTTTTTCTCATGGATGACCGAAACGTCTGCCGCGTGGGGTGCCCACAGACGGAAGACCACGCCCTCCTGTCCATCACGCATTTCCTGATGTGCACCGAGCCATTCCCATGCCTGATGCTCTGTTCCGTCATGAAAATGGCGCAGGCGGTCAGCCGCAGGGATACCTCTGTTTTCTCCCACCGGCCCATCTCCTTTCCACAGAACACCGGTTGAACATGCGAAATTCCGAAAAAGCACAAACTTTTTCGGACTTTTGGGGTGCTGCCCGTGCACAACGCACAGACAGCATTTTTCATTTGTAGGAATATTATACAACATTCCGAAAAGCAAGTCCAGAAAAAATGTGAATTTTTACACATTTTTTCCGAAGGTGTATCATAGCAGCTGTTTTCTTCCCTGCACCGCCCGTAAAATCATATCCAGCGCATGATTTGCCGCCTCCCAGCGGGCACGTTCACGCCCTCTCGGAGACAGGATACAGCGCACCTGTGTGCGTCCCTGGTAGTATATTCCGATATAAATGGTTCCCGCCGGCGTACCGTCCTCACCGCCCTCCGGGCCTGCGTAGCCGGTGATGCCAATGCCCAGATCGGTGCCATAGGCTTTGGCAATGCCCTCCGCCATCTCTCGCGCTGTCTGGCTGGATACTGCCGTGTACTGCTCCAGTGTTTCCTGCTTTACGCCCAGCACCTGCATCTTGATCTCATTGCAATAGGTGCAGGCACCGCCCTTGTAAAATACCGATGCGCCGGGTACATCTGTGATGCGTTTGGACAGCAGACCTCCGGTGCAGCTCTCCGCCACAGACAGGCTCAGCTTCTTTTCGGTCAATACCTTTGCCACGGCATATTCCAGTCCCGGCACATCCACGCCGTAAACCACATCTCCCAGCCGGTCACATACCTGCTGCACCACCGGTGCCAGCAGCTGCTCTGCCGCTTCCTTTGTATCCGCCTTTGCTGTCACCCGCACCAGGCATTCCCCATCCTTTGCATAGGGTGCCACCGTCGGGTTGCTGCTGCGCTCCATCAGGTCATGCAGTTTCTCCTCCATGGTGGATTCGCCGATGCCAAAAATCCGGATGTTATGGGATACAATCACCCCTTCTGCCAGTCCGGCAAGATATGCCATGCCTGCCGTGCGGAATACCGGCGTGCATTCTCTCGGCGGTCCGGGCAGCATCATGACATGTACCCCCTCTGCTTCAAACACACAGCCCGGTGCAGTACCCCAGTCATTGGCCAATACCCTGCAGCCTGCCGGCAGCATGGCCTGCTTCACATTGTTCTGGG
>CAMBYS010000227.1 GCA_945872165.1 uncultured Clostridia bacterium
GAGGCTGGCGGTGTCAGCTTTCTCCAGCTATTGGAGGCAATCCGTACCGTATGTACAGCCCGCATTATTGGTGCAGATGTCAATGAACTGGCACCGATGCTGGATGCCAGCGGTGTTTCCACCGCAACCGCCTGCAAGGTATTGCGGGAATTATTGTTAGCATTAGCATGTATCTGAAAAAAAATTAAATTTCTGAACGGAGGAGTACTACAATGAGCAAAGTTCTTGTTATCGGCTGCGGCGGTGTTGCATCCGTTGCCATCCACAAATGCTGTCAGGTCAGCGAGGTATTTACAGAATTGTGCATTGCCAGCCGCACCAAATCCAAATGTGATCAGCTGGCTGCTGAGCTGTCCCCCAAAACCGCTACCAAAATCACAACAGCACAGGTAGATGCAGATGATGTCCAGCAGGTGATTGACCTTATCAACGCATACAAGCCGGATCTGGTGATGAATATTGCCCTTCCCTATCAGGATCTGACCATTATGGACGCATGTCTGTCCTGTGGTGTTAATTATATGGATACTGCCAACTATGAGCCGGAAGATACGGATGATCCGGAATGGCGTGCCATCTATGAAAAGCGCTGCAAAGAAGCAGGTTTTTCCGCTTATTTCGATTACAGCTGGCAGTGGGCATACCGCAAAAAGTTTGAGGATGCCGGTTTGACTGCCCTGCTGGGCTGCGGCTTTGACCCGGGTGTAACCCAGGCATATTGTGCCTACGCAAAAAAGCATGAATTTGATACCATTGATACCATTGACATTCTGGACTGCAATGGCGGCGATCATGGCTATGCCTTTGCTACCAATTTCAATCCGGAAGTGAATCTGCGGGAAGTCTCCGCACCGGGCAGCTATTGGGAAAATGGTCACTGGGTGGAAATTGCTCCCATGAGCATTAAGCGTGAATATACCTTCGATCAGGTAGGTCAGAAGGACATGTATCTGCTGCATCATGAGGAAATTGAAAGTCTGGCACTGAATATTCCGGAAGTAAAACGCATTCGTTTCTTTATGACCTTTGGCCAGAGCTATCTGGATCATATGCGCTGTCTGGAAAATGTAGGCATGCTGTCTACCACACCGGTTTCCTTTGAAGGCCATGAGATTGTCCCCATCAAATTCCTCAAAGCATTGCTGCCTGATCCTGCCAGCCTTGGCCCCCGCACCAAGGGTAAAACCAACATTGGCTGTATCTTTACCGGCAAAAAGGATGGCAAGAAAAAGACCTATTATCTTTATAATGTTTGTGACCATCAGGCATGCTATCGTGAGGTTGGCAGCCAGGCCATCAGTTATACCACCGGTGTGCCTGCCATGTGCGGTGCACTGATGCTGCTGACCGGACAGTGGAACAAGGCCGGTGTATATACCGTGGAAGAATTTGATCCCGATCCGTTCCTGGATGCACTGGATCAGTATGGTCTGCCCAGAAAGGAAAGCTGGACGCCGGTACTGGTGGACTGATGGAAACATTGCAAACACCAGATACTCGCCCGCCCTTTGCCGGTCTGAACGGTCAGACACCGGAAGCTCTGTTTGGGTCCCTGCCTACTCCCTGTTATATTCTGGATGAAGCTGCATTGCGCCGCAATGGCGAAGTGCTGGCAGGGGTCGCTGCACGCACAGGCTGTAAGATCCTGCTGGCACAGAAAGCATTTTCCAACTACAATCTCTATCCGGTTCTTGCCCCTTATCTGGCTGGTACCGAAGCCAGTGGACTGTATGAAGCCCGTCTGGGAGCGGAAGAAATGCCGGGAAAAGAAATCCATGTATTCTGCGGTGCTTATTCCCACAGGGAATTTCCAGAACTGCTGCGTTATGCAGATCATATTGTGTTTAATTCTCCCGGACAGCTGGCGGCATTTGGTCCTGCTGCCCGGAATGCCGGCAAAAGCATTGGACTGCGCATCAATCCGGAATGCTCTACCCAGGAAGGTCATGCAATTTATGACCCCTGTGCTCCCGGCAGCCGTTTGGGTACCACCCGCCGGCAATGGGATACTCATATGACACCGGAGCTGATTGACCTGCTGGATGGACTGCATTTCCATACACTATGCGAACAGGATGCGGATGCCCTGGATGTCACACTGCATGCATTAGGAGAACGCTTTGGTGATATTTTTCCCCGGATGAAATGGCTGAATTTTGGTGGCGGACATCATATTACCCGGCCGGGATATGACATTCCCCGGCTGGAGCGCTGTATCCGTCTGGCACAGCAAACCTGGCATGTACAGGTTTATCTGGAACCTGGAGAAGCCTGTGCGCTCAATGCCGGTTACCTTGCTTCCCGTGTACTGGATATCCTGCAAAATAGCGAGACAAGCATTGCTATTCTGGATGCCAGTGCTGCCTGCCATATGCCGGATGTACTGGAAATGCCATATCAGCCGCCATTATATGGTGCGGAAACCACCGGTTTGTCCCATCGCTTCCGTCTTGGCGGTCCCACCTGTCTGGCTGGCGATGTGATCGGAGATTACAGCTTTTCCGCTCCGCTGAAGTTAAATGATCTGCTGCTGTTCGGTGATATGGCAATCTATACCACCTGTAAAAACAATACCTTTAATGGCATGCCGCTGCCCTCCATCTTTGTTTTACATGAAAATGGTCAGCTGGAATGCCTGCGTTCCTTTGGCTATGAAGCATTCAAATCCCGTCTGGGGCAGTAACACGATCTCCTGATATCCTATACAATAAGCCGGAATGTGACCCACACATTCCGGCTCGCTTCATTTATCAGATTCCATATATGTATCTTTTCTATCTGCGCATATGTCATCCGCCATGTCCTGCATCTAACACAAGAGTGCTTTGGTAGGTGTATGGTGCAAATGCACTGTGAATCCGGAAAACACCCCGGTATGGTACGATCACAGCAAGGACAGCAAAAGCAAGTATCAGTA
>CAMBYS010000228.1 GCA_945872165.1 uncultured Clostridia bacterium
ACTGCCGCCGTTTTCATCCAGAAGCTGACGCAGCTGCTGGACATCATCCGCTTCGCGGACAAAGGATGCTGCAATGAAGTCTACACCCTGTTCGATGCCAAAGAGAATGTCTGATTTATCCTTTTCACTCAGGTAGGGGATGGACAGATGTACATCCGGTACATTGATGCCCTTGTGATTGGACACGACACCGTCATTGAGCACACGGCACAATACATCCTGTTCCTGGGTCTGTTCCACACGCATTTCAATCAGTCCGTCATCAATCAGAATGCTGGTGCCTGCCTGTACATCCTGATACAGCTCCGGATAGGTAATGGAAATTTTCTCCGGGGTACCAAGGCATACCCGGGGTGTCAGCCGAAGCATCTGGCCCTTTTTCAGATAAATTTTTCCGTTTTCCATATCACCGGTACGAATTTCCGGACCCTTGGTATCCAGAAGAATGGCAATCGGCAGTCCCAGTTCCTCCCGGACTACCTTCAGGCGATCCATCCGCGCCTTATGCTCTTCATGTGTTCCGTGAGAGAAGTTAAAGCGTGCAACATCCATACCATTGCGTGCTACCTGACGCAGTACCTCAATGTCATCCGTAGACGGACCCATGGTACAAATGATTTTTGTTTTTCTCATAGACATCACCTCATGTTTTTAGTTCACATTCATTTTTCTCAGTTCTGCCCTTATTATATCCAATATTACAGGGATTTTCTACACCCTTTTTTAGATGAAAATACTTTTCTTACAAACTTTCAACACATCAATCATAAATAGAATCGCTTTTATCCCACACTTGACAACAACCTGCCCATTTCATTTGATCCGAAGCAAAAAAAATCCTCCCCCATCATGGAAATGGAAGAGGATTCTGGAAAACCAGCGGATGCCAACGGCTCCGCCAGCCAGTATTTCCGGAGAGAGCCGGGTGCCCATGGTTGAGATTGGTCATGGACGGGCACCCGGAAAAAGAGAGAATCAATGTTATGCGCCGATTCCCAGCGGAGAGAAGAAGATGTATACTGCCACAACGCAAATCATGACAACAACGGCTACAATCTTTCTGTACTTCCACGGGGTCAGATCTGCTGCCTTCACATCTACCTGCTCCCATGCCTTCAGTTCCGGATGCTGCTTTTTATTCCGGCTGTTCAGGAATGCCATAATCAGCAGCTCAATCGGCCACAGAACCGCAACGGCATACAGATAATGCATGGTACCGGTACCTCCCGGATATGCCGGACCGATAATCATGAACAGACCATATACTACGATATGGAATACCATAATCAGCTTTGCTGCATACTTAGGCAGATACCTGAAGAAGAAACCGCCGAATACTGCGGACAGAACCGGCAGGCCAATCAGCATGACAAAGGAATCCAGGAAGGTTTTCAGACCTGCAGGGAAGAAATATACCATCGGACCCACAATGGTGGTGGCAACGGCAAAAACAATGCCGATTTTCTTGCCCACGGATACCAGCTTATCACCCGAAGCCTGGGGATTGATGTACTCATGATAAATATCCATGGTGAACATGGTGTTAACCGAGTTCAGAACAGAGTTAAAGGAGGACAGGATTGCGCCGAACATAACAGCGGCAAAGAAGCCCATCAGCGGTGCCGGAATAACCTGTGTGACCAGATGGGGATATGCATCATCCATCATGGTGACCTGATCGCCCTGCAGCTCAAACAGTGCGTAGGCAATGACACCCGGCAGTGCCAGGAACATAAAGCCGGCAATCTTCAAAAAGGCACAGTACAGTGCACCCTTCTGTGCTTCCTTCAGGTTTTCCGCAGCCAGCACACGCTGGATAAAGGACTGATGGGTGCACCAGGACTGCAGACCCAGGAATACCAGACCGGTAAATACCGTCGGCCACGGAACCTCCGGTGCTTCCGCAGTCAGAGAGCCAATGGAGTTCAGCTTATCTGCATGGTTGGCAACCAGATATTTCCAACCGTCAACAATGGCAACCGAGCTTTCGCTGCCGGCTGCATGACCCAGTACGTTCAGTGCAAAGAACGGGATCATCAGACCGCCAATCAGCAGGCCTACGCCGTTTACGGTATCCGATACGGCAACTGCCTTCAGACCGCCGAAAATTGCGTAAATAGAACCTACCACGCTGATGGCAACACAAAGCACACAGATGGCCTGGAACTTGGTAATGCCCAGCAGACCGGACAGGTTAAAGATATTTTCAAATACCAGGGAACCGGAATACAGAATAACCGGAATCTGTACTACCAGATACAGAATGATGTATGCGATACAGAACCACAGCTTGGTGGAGCGGTCAAACCGCAGGCCAATCAGCTCCGGAATCGTGGTAATACCGATTTTCAGATACCGCGGTGCTGCCCACAGGGCCAGTACAATCAGTGCCGTAGCTGCCAGAACCTCAAATGCCATGGGGCTCATGCCTACTGCCCAGGTCTGACCATTGGTGCCAACCAGCTGTTCTGCGGAAAGGTTGGTCAGCAGCAGGGAGCCTGCAATGACAAAGCCCGGCAGACCGCGTCCTGCGAGAAAATAGCCATCCGCGGTGGTCTGGTCATCTCCCTTGGTCTTAACATAGGAAATGACTGCAACCAACACCGTGAAGGCCACAAATGTAATCAATGTTAATGCCATATTCTTACCCTCTATCTATTTTATCCTGTTGACAGAGCGGAAGGCCGGAAAAACGGCTTCCCGGCGCTTCCTTCCCTGTGTTATTGTTCCTGTTCAGCAGTGCTGCATGATTGCTGCCACTGCAGTCCTGGTATCGGTCTCCGGGAACAGCTCATAGCCTACCCGGCCGGTATAGCCGCAGGCCTCCAGATGACGGATGACCTTGGTGTAATTGATCTCACCGGTACC
>CAMBYS010000229.1 GCA_945872165.1 uncultured Clostridia bacterium
ATTGCTGGAGATTGACCTGTAATGCATCATAGGAAAAATCCGGATGGTTCCTTCCCTTTTTGCGAAAAAGTCGCTATAATAATACGGAATGATACTTGGAAATACCAGGAGGCACAACGTGAAAATCTTAAAGCAGGCAGAAAAAAAGACCTATCAGCGTGATTCTGCGCTGACCAGAACGGTCATGGATATCATTGACCATGTCCGGGCAGACGGTGATAAGGCACTGATTGAATATGCGGCAAAGTTTGACCATATGGACATTGATACCGTGAAAATTTCACCGGAGCAGGTAAAGGCAGCATATGAACAGGTGGATCAGGAAACCATTGATACCATCAAATTTGCTGCGGGACAGATTCGCTTTTTTGCGGAACAGCAGCGTACCTGCCTGAAGGATCTGAATATTCAGAGCCGTGTGGAAGGCGTGGAAATCGGACATCGTATGATTCCGGTAGACCGCTGCGGCTGTTATGTTCCGGCGGGCAGACATCCGCTGCCAAGCTCTGCCCTGATGGGCATTGTCACTGCAAAGGCAGCCGGTGTCAAGCAGGTTGCCGCATGTTCCCCGGCATATAAGGGCTATGGTACCATCCATCCGGCTGTATTGGTTGCCATGGATATTGCCGGTGCGGATGAAATCTACTGCATGGGCGGAGCACAGGCAGTGGCAGCCTTTGCCTATGGAACGGAAAGTATTGGCAAGGTTGATTTAATCGTGGGACCGGGCAACAAATTTGTCACCGAAGCAAAGCGTCAGGTACTGGGCGATGTGGGCATTGACAGCCTGGCAGGCCCCAGCGAGGTGCTGATTGTAGCGGATGAGTCCGCAAATCCCACCTTCCTTGCCATTGACCTGCTGGGTCAGGCGGAGCATGATCCGAATTCCAAGGCAATTTTGGTTTGCACCGATGAAACAACCATTGAAAAGACCATGCAGGAGCTGGATCGCCTGATGGAGACCCTGGAGACCAGGGATGTTGCAACACAATCCTGGCAGGATAACGGTGCGGTATATCTGGCAGACAGCATGGAAGAGGCCATTGCCTTTTCCAATGAAATCGCACCGGAGCATCTGGAGGTTGAGGTTGCCAATGAGCGTGAGGTGGCTCAGCAGATGCTGCACTATGGCTCTATGTTTGTGGTACATTATGCTCCTGTGGCATTCGGTTTCTTTGTCTCCGGTCCGAACCTTACTCTGCCTACTATGGGCACAGCACGGTATTCCAATGGCGTATGGGTTGGCACCTTCATCAAGACACCCTTCCACCAGTTTGTCAGTCAGCAGGGCTGTGTAAATCTGGCTCAGCCTACCATGCATTTTGCAGATGTAGAAGGTCTGCCGGCACATCGTGATTCCGTGCGCCTGAGACTGGAAAGCATGAAATAAATTTTATTTGTAACATTCAGGGGCTGTAATCACAGAATTACAGCCCTTTTTCTATGAATTGCTGTACAATCTCCCAGGATAGTTGCGGAGGGCTGTATATCATGGTATAATGGTATGCAATGCGAGGTGAACAGAACATGCAAGCAAGGTTAACACAACTCAATTATCAGGAGATCCTGATGTATCTGGGTCATCGGGGACAGGAATGTCCGATGGAGCTGGAGAAGCAGATTCACCGATGCATGAAGGAGGTAACAAAGGCGGCGGAGCCGCGGCTGGTTTACCGTATCCTGCCAGTGAACAATGGACAGGTGGAAGGGTTTCCGTTGGAAGGAAATGATATGCGGGAACTTTTGGCAGATTGTCAGCAGGCTGTACTGATGGCAGTGACATTGGGACCTCGTGTGGAACAGCTGCTCATGCGGCGGGAGGTAACCAATATGGCAGATGCTGTCATTATGGATGCCTGTGCCAGCACAGCGGTGGAAAATGTCAGCGATCATTTTGAATTTGATCTGCGGAAACAACTGGAACAGGAAGGGAAATATCTGACTGACCGGTTCAGTCCCGGCTATGGGGATTTGCCCCTGCACATGCAGGCTCGCTTTTGTGACGCATTGAATACAGGACGGCGGATTGGTCTGACAGTCACGCCGAATGATATTATGATACCGCGGAAATCGGTCACTGCCATTTTAGGCATTTCCGATCGGCCGCAGAAACTGAGAAAACGGGGCTGTGAGGTATGCAGCATGTTCATGACCTGCCCCTATCGAAAGGAAGGTGGTTCCTGCCATGAATAATCTGACTTTATTGGATGGTGCTATGGGTACCATGCTGCAGGCAGCAGGACTGGGATTGGGTGAGCGGCCGGAGATTTTCGGTGTACAGCACCCGGAGGTATTGGAACGTATCCAGCGCAGCTATGTGGATGCGGGAAGCCGTGTGATTTATGCCAATACCTTTGGCGCCAATGCACATAAGCTTGCCGGAACCGGCTATACTGTTGAGCAATTGGTATCTGAAAATATTGCCATTGCGAAGCAGGCAGCAGCCGGACAGGCAAAGGTAGCACTGGATGTGGGCCCGCTGGGAGAACTGATGGAGCCGTTGGGAACCCTGTCCTTTACAGATGCCTATGATATGTATGCCCAGATGGTACGGGCAGGAGAAGCTGCCGGTGCGGATCTGGTGGTATTTGAAACCATGACCGATTTATATGAGGTCAAAGCTGCGGTACTGGCAGCACAGGAGAACAGCAGTCTGCCGGTGTGGGTCACCATGAGCTTTGAAGCCAATGGGCGTACCTTTACCGGTACCACGGTTGCCAGCATGGCAGCGACACTGGACGGACTGGATGTTGCCGCCATGGGCATCAACTGTTCCCTGGGACCGGCGGAAATTTATCCGCTCATTGCAGAAATGCGCAAATGGACAGATAAGCCGCTGATTGTCAAGCCGAATGCGGG
>CAMBYS010000230.1 GCA_945872165.1 uncultured Clostridia bacterium
TCATTTACCAGCAGGGTTGCTGTCGCAGTGCCGACTTCGTTGCCGATGTTCTTCACATCTGCCTTTACGCAAAGAAGGTCACTGTTCGGATCGCTGACCTCACCGTCACCCAGTTTGGTGCGCAGATTGTTGTACACATAGGTTGCCTCGCGGAACGTAACATTGACTGCACGGGTATAACCAGCAAACTCCAGTGTGTGCTTGCCCAACTCAGTCAGCTCCAGCTGCGCCGACAGTTCTGCCGATTCTCCCGGTTCCAGCGCGACGACGCGTTCCTTGCCTGCCTGTCCAAACTGGTACAGCCACCGCTTGTTTCCGTTGTCGTTGATGCACATGCGTGCAGCTGCCAGACCGGTGCCGATGTTGGTTACCTTGGCAGAAACAGTCACCTTACCACTCGACTGAATGCTGTCCGGAGTGATCGAAATGTTGTCATATGCAAGCTGCTGGCCATCCTTAGACAGCGAAACAGTCTCATATACCTCTTCTGTATCGCCCTTCAGGCCGATATTGGAATAGGTCATCTTACCGTCCTTGACGGTGACCTCCAGCATATCTCCCTTGCCGGTTGCCAGAAGGTTCGGGTAATTGTCATCCAAGCGCTGATCCGCCTTGCCAGTATCAATCTTGCCATCGCCGATACGCGCATCGCCCTGTGTCACATAGAGCGTGTTCGTACCGCGTTCCGGGTTTGCGGACGCGTAGCGGAAATACAGATGTGTATGTCCGCTGAACATGATGTTGACATTGCCTTCCTCTGCAATCGAAGGAATGTATTTGCGGGTCAGGCCATCATCGTACGGATGATGCATGGTCAGCACGCGGAAATCTGCTGTCTTGGCTGCATCAGATGCAAGATCATCCTTCAGCCAGTTGAGCGACTCATCGACAACTGCTTTGGTCGACGGGTCAACCTGTCCGCCAGCCGACGAATTCAGTTCAAACAGCGACCACGGGTTACTGTCCACCATGGTAAAATGAACCGAACCGTAACGAAAGGATACATTGCGTCCGGTTTCATTGGAGTGATACTGCTCCTTCTGTACCTTGGTTACATATTCGTCGAAATACACGCCGTAATCATGGTTGCCGCTGTTGTAGATTACCGGCACATTGTGCAGGAAACTTCCAACATTGCGGAACCAATAAGAAAACTGATCCTTCTGGGATCCGGTACCCTCAACCATATCGCCGGTATGCAGGATAAAGTCCGGGTCGAACGCTTCAATCGCCTCGGAAACCTGCTCAGCGGTTTCAAAACGATGGGTATCACTGACCAACACAAAGCGAACCTCATCCGGATTTTCACTCAGCGTGCGGAAATGGCCTTCCATTGTCTGTCCATCTTCGGTAGCGACCGTATACGAATATGTTGTTCCCGGCTTTAATCCGGTCAGACGGGCGCGATACATGTGCATCGCTTCTCCCTTATATTCTGCGCCCTCCTCTACCGGTACGTCAACCGTCTGCATGTCATCTGCTCCGGTGCCGTATGTAATGGTGGACTTCACGGGCTCATCCAGTTCCCAGACGACAACCATACTGTCCGACTTCGGAGTCATCAGATATGGGCCGTTAAGGAATTCTCCAGTGTCTTCTGCCCCAATCGCTCCGGCAGTTGCCGGCACGACAGTGGCTACCATCGCCAGAGCCAGCAGCATACTGAGCAGCCGCCTTCGCCACGACAAATGATGTTTCATTTTTCTTCTCTCCTTTTCTGTTTGTTACGGCCCGGCTTCTGCCGCACCGCCGCGTTTATGATAAACTCTTTCGAGTCTGCGCGCCTGGAAACCGTCTCTGGAATTCGTCAATCAGCCGTGTCCGATTGCTCCCTGCCCATTCCAAATCATATTCCACTGTTTTGATGTCCTTCATAGCAGGCAGGCCGTCCGCCGATCGTGCCGTACTGTTTGCAGGCAGTCGGCTGCTCTTTGCTTCAATATAGCATTCCTGCCCACGCTGCGAAGTCATCCAGTCAATGAACCGTTCTGCATTCTCCCGCTCTTTCACAGGGCCGCCGCGTACCAACGCACATGCACCGATCTCATAGCCGGTGCCATCTTCCGGATAACACAGCATAACAGGGTAGCCGTCCAACGCAGCGCGGCGTCCGTCATGGGAGAACACAATTCCAACAGCAAATTCCCCCTGCTTGACTTTTTCTACCGGTTCAATGCCGGAATGGGTATAGCATCCAACATTTGCATCCAGCATCTGCAAGTATTCCCATGCCTTTTCTTCGCCACGCTGCTGCATGAGTGCGGCGAGCATTGTGTAGGATGTACCGGATGTCTCCGGGGATGCAAGTACAATCTGCCCTTCCAGCTCCGGCGCAGTCAAATCATCCCAACAGGTCGGATACGGCAGGTTCTTTTGTAAAAACCAGTCCTCATTACAGGCAAAGCAGATCACACCAATATAAATCGGATTCCATACCTGTGCCTGATCCAGACAGGGCTCCGGGACATTGCTCAGTTCCGGACTTTGATATGGTATCAGCAGGCCCTCCTCATTGGCCTGCACATAATGATCTGCTGCACCGCCAAGAATCACCGAGACCCTCGGGTTCTCTCTCTCCTGCTGAACCCGCTCAATCATCTCGCCCGCGGAAAGCCTCTGGCAGTCTACTGTAATGCCCGTATCTTTACGAAATGCATTGAGATAAACCAATATTTCTTCCTCCGGCAGAGCGCTGTAGATGGATAAACGGTCATAGGCCGGCTCCGGCCGTCCAGTGGACACGCTGGGTTCGGATTCCGGCTCGGTAACTGTTGTATGGACAGCACATCCGGTAAGAAATCCCATAAAGACAATACATAACAGTATCTTTTTCATATTTTCTACCTCGACAG
>CAMBYS010000231.1 GCA_945872165.1 uncultured Clostridia bacterium
TGAGTTCTTCCACCATTTTCTTGGTGTTGCAGAACACAATCGACAGCTTGGGCTGATGGGTATGCAGCAGCAGACCCAGCGCATCACTTTTGCTTCCCAGGGGAACCTCATAATAGTACTGCTCCACCGTATCAATGGTGCGCTCCGGACCGGCTTTGGTCTCAATCATCACCGGATCATTCTGATACTGGTCTGTAATATCCAGAATTGCCTGTGGCATGGTAGCGGAGAACAGCAGGGTCTGATGCTCACCCGGCACAAAAGCCAGAATACTCTCAATATCCTCACGGAAACCCATGTTGAGCATTTCATCCGCTTCATCCAGCACCACAAGTGCCAGATTGTCCAGCTTGAGTGTATGGCGGTGAATGTGATCCATGACGCGTCCCGGGGTACCGATGACAATTTCCGCACCGCGGCGCAGCTGGGGGATCTGGTTTTGAATCGGCTGTCCGCCATACAGCGCAACCGCACGGATTCCCTGGGTATACCGGGTCAGCTTGCGCACCTCGTCACAGGCCTGCATGGCAAGCTCACGGGTAGGACACAGCACCAGCACCATGGTATTCCGGTTTTCCGGATAGCGCAGGCAGTATTCCACTGCCGGTACACCGAAGGCCATAGTTTTGCCGGTACCCGTGTGGGAACGGCCGATAATATCTCTGCCGGACATCACAGTGGGAATGGCACGGGCCTGAATTTCCGTAGGCTGTTCAAATTCCATATCATGAATGGCACGCAAAACGGGCTCTGACAGACCAAGCGTGTCAAAAGTTTCCTTAATTTCTGTTTCGTTTGACAAAATATTCCTCCTGCAATCGGAAAACCGATGATGTTGTACATAAAAATATCATGAAAATGAAAAAAGACGGGAGAGAAATCCCGCCTTTTATCAGTATATCCGTTTTTCATGGGATAGTCAAACAGATTGTTTTATTCCGCAGCAGAAATGACGTTTTCCATAGTTTCCACGGTTTTGCAGGTCAGTTCTTTGGAAATTCTGCGCGAGAAATTGGTCAGGGTTTTGCCCACGCCAATCTCCATGGCTTCGGTATGTCCGTCTGCAATCATGCGATGTACCAGATGCTTCCAGCGTACCGGAGAAACCATATGCTGTTCCAGATAGCTGGGATAATCCGTCACTGCCAGAATTTCACCGGTCACATTGGTGTACAGCGGCATGGTCGGAGCAGAGAAGGTGAGGGACTTGGCAAATTCCTTCAGCTGTGCCGCTGCCGGAGCCATCAGCGGTGTATGGAAACCGCCGGAAACAGCCAGCGGCATAGCTCTGCGGGCACCGGCTTCCTTGCAGGCAGCAGCAGCCAGATCCACAGCGGTACGTTCACCGGCGATGACCAGCTGTCCGTCGCAGTTGTAGTTTACCGGCAGTACCAGCCCCTCGGTACGGGAGCAGATATCCTCTACAATATCGTCAGCCAGACCGAGAACTGCAGCCATGCAGCCATCGGTGCTGTCAGCAGCTTCCTGCATCAGCTCACCGCGGCGGCGCACCAGACGCAGACCATCCTCCAGTGTGAGGACACCGGCAGCAGTCAGTGCGGTATATTCGCCGAGAGAAAAACCGGCACAGGCATCCAGCTCCACACCCCGCTCCTGCAAAGCGGCAAGAGCTGCCATGGAACAGGTGAAAATGGCAATCTGGCTGTTTACGGTGCGGGAAAGCTCTTCCTTGCTGCTGGAAAAGCACAGATCGGAAACAGATTGTCCGGCAATCTCACTGGCACAGTCGAAAACCTTCTTTGCAGCAGCACTGTTTTCATATACAGACTGTCCCATACCCGGATGCTGTGCACCCTGTCCCGGAAAAAATGCAGATACTTTCATACTTATCATACCTCCAGTTTATAATTATCCAATATACAGTTAAAATATATCCAATATTCAACAAACTTGGAAAAAGTGATTGACAATTCAGCTGTCATAAATTATAATAGGCATCGTTAAGTTTGTCAATCTAAATATTTTATTGCCATCAGGCAGAATGGAAGTGATAACCATCAGCAGTATCATTACAGGTACAGGAAGCTTCCTGCCGGAGACACGTTTGACCAATCAGATGCTGGAAGAAAAGGTACAGACCAACGATGCATGGATCGTACAGCATACCGGCATCCGGGAACGGCGCATCGCGGTTCAGATGTCGGCATTGGAGCTGGCGCTTTCGGCGGCAGAACGTGCCCTGCAGGATGCAGGAAAATCCCCAGAGGATATAGATTTGATCATTGCATGCACCGTTACACCGGACAGCTTTACGCCATCCCTCAGCTGCAATTTACAGGCAGAGCTGGGAGCATCCCATGCGTTTGCCTTTGATCTGTCCGCAGCCTGCTCCGGATTTGTTTATGCTTCGGATGTGGCAGACAGCTTCCTGCGCAGCGGAAAGGCAAAATGTGTCCTTGTTGTATGTGCAGAGGTTCTGAGCCATTTGATTGATTACACAGACCGCACTGTCTGCTGTCTGTTCGGAGACGGCGCAGGTGCTGCCGTATATGAATGGAGCGATGGCGAGGACGGCATCCTTGCAACCTATATGCGTGCAGACGGTACAAAGGGAAATGCACTGCTTGCCAAAGCATTTTCTCCGGAAAATCCGCTGGAAGCACAGAGAAATACAGAATATCATCATTTTTTACATATGGATGGCCATGCGGTGTTCCGTTTTACAGCACGTGCTGTGCCGGATGCCATTGATGGCGTACTGAAACAGGCTGGAATGGATATTTCGCAGATTGACTGGATTGTTCCCCATCAGGCGAATGCCCGTATTCTGGAGATGGTAACCCGCCGGTACGGACTGCCCAGAGAGAAGGTATTCAGCAATCT
>CAMBYS010000232.1 GCA_945872165.1 uncultured Clostridia bacterium
AGGTTGAGATTCAGCTTGCGCAGGGACTCAATGTACTGTTCTTTCGTCATCATAGTTGTTGTGTCCTCTTTTCCTTGAGAAATGATATCAAAATATCTGTTTGCATCAGATAATTTTTGCTTTTTTCTTGAAACATGGACATTCCCGGTATGCCTTGGGCGTCATACCGGTTACATTGTGGAATGCCCGGGTGAAGGTGGAATTGCTGCTGTAGCCAACCATAACGGCAATTTCCATCACACTGAAATTGGTGGTGGTCAGCAGTTCCTTGGCACGGCTGATGCGTGTATTGCGCAGATAGAAGCTGGGAGACAGACCGGTCTGTTGCTTGAACCAGTCACAGTAATAGGTTACGTTATAGTTTTCAATCTTCGCCAGCTGATCCACCGTAATCGGCAGATGGTAGTATTCATTGATATACTGAATCGAAGGTGCAGCACAATTCTCCATCAGCTTGCTGTACAGGTATTTATACAGATATCCTACCGCTGTGCTGTCCGGGTTCTGCTTGAGCTCCGCCTGTATCAGGTCAACCAGCTGCACAATCTGACCGCGCATGGAGACAATCAGCGGATGGGAAATCATAACGACTTCTCCGTTGTCTGATACACTGTCTGCAATATTGATTGCCAGAAGCTTGCCATAATAATTGCACTCATGCAGCATGCCGGCAGGAATAAAGCAAAGCTCCTGGGGTGTGACATCATATTCCATCTGTCCCACACAAATCTTCATTGCTTCCTGCAGCGGAACCAGAATCTGCGGAAATTCATGGGTATGCTGCCCCTTACATTCGTGATACACTCTGATATTAACCTTCTGACTCATCCATCCCACCATCCTTATTTCATCCGGCATCTCACTCTATTGCAATGGATTCTGTCGATCCATTTTGTTTCCCATTTAAAAAATGACGTTTTCTACATAACGCTCAATGATTTTTACATGCTTTTCCATATCAGAAGCAGTCGGTGAGGCGATATCACCCAGCAGATATTCCCTGCCCAGCTTGCTATAGGTCGCGGTTCCCAGCTTATGATATGGAAGCAGCTGTACATAGCTCAGTTTTTTCAATCTGGAGCAGAACTGTCCGATTTGATTCAGTTCCTCTTCTGAGTCATTCAATCCCGGAATAATCGGGGTGCGGACTACCAGCTGGAATTTTTCCTCAATATCATTGGTTTTCAGCAGGTTCTCCAGAATCAGCGTATTGTCTACGCCGCAATATTTCTCATGCAGCTCCTTGGTAAAGAATTTCACATCCACAAATGCCAGATTGACAAAGGGTAAAATGCTGTGGATGGTCTCCCACTGTGCAAAGAAGGAGGTTTCAATTGCCGTATGCATGCATTCATTGCGGCAGTTTTTCAGAACTGCCCGGGTAAAGTTCGGCTGTGCCATAATCTCACCGCCGGAGACGGTGATTCCACCGGTGGAGATGAAGAAGAACAGGGAGTCCTTGCGAAGCTCCCGCATCACTTCTTCCACAGACATGATTGTGCCGTAGCTGTATGTGTCCGACTGCTCAATCTCAAATGCCTGGCTCTCCGGGGTGGAACACCACTGGCACCGCAATGGGCATCCCTTCAAAAACAATACGGTCCGGAGTCCGGGTCCATCATGAACGGATGACCGCTCAATGCGTAATACCGTACCCTTTCTTTCTGCATCGTAAATGACTGGAACGCTCATTGCGTGTGCCTCCTTTAGTTAATCCTTATCCGTATCATTCGGGCTGAATCATCAGCAGCCGCAGCCGCCAGCCCAGTTGTTGATCTCGGTACGTCCGATGATTTCGTCCTGTGTCTCCTTGGACAGCTCAACGAAGAATGCGGTGTAGCCTGCTACACGAATCAGCAGATCTCTGTGATCCTGCGGATTCTTCTGTGCATCCTCCAGAACCTCACGGTCAACACAGTTGATCTGTGCATGGTATACATCCAATGTGCTCATGGTCTTAATCATATTCATGCCATGCATAATACCAGCTTCACCCTTGAGCATTTCCGGCTCAAACTTCATGTTCAGCTGTGTACCCTGGGTATAACGGGCATGCGGAATACGTGCTACCGACTTCAGCAGTGCAGTCGGGCCATTGACGTCAGTACCGCCGGTTGCACCGATGCCATCGGTCAGCGGAGTGGTTGCCTTGCGGCCAGACGGCAGAGCGCCTACCCACTGGCCAATCGGGGTGTTGCCGGAAACCGGCAGCATGCCGCAGGTCATCTTGCCGAATGCGGTGTCATAGGTCTCGAACTGGTCAACTACATGGGAGAAGATCCGACCAACACAGAAGTCTGCACGCTCATCATCGTTGCCGTACTTCGGTGCATCCAGGCACATCTGCTGAATATCCTCATAGCCTACAAAGTCTGCATCCAGAGCCTGAATCAGCTCATCCATGGTAATTTTCTTTTCATCATAAACCAGATGCTTTACTGCTGCAACAGAGTTTACAATGTCTGCCTGACCAACGGTGATAACGCCGCCGCCAACAGAGTACTTGGCACCGCCCGGCTGGCTGTAATCCTTGCCAACCTCCATGGTGTGGGGGAAGCCCATGGACAGTACCGGAACCGGACGATAATTCATGGACAGGTAATCCAGCAGCTGGTTGCCGGAGGTGATGACATCTACTGCATGGTCAATGTGCTTCATGACAGCTGCAAAGAAGTCCTCAAAGGTCTTGAACTCACGGGGATCGCCGGTATGTACCGAAACCTGCTCGCCCGTAATGCGGCTCTTGCCATCATTCAGTGCAAATTCAACCATTGCGCCCATGTTGATGTCTGCAAT
>CAMBYS010000233.1 GCA_945872165.1 uncultured Clostridia bacterium
CTTAGAATCCGGAAGGATTTCTGCATGTTTTTGCCTCGAATCGCCCTCGCCTTTGGGAAATATTCGTCATTTTCTTTGTTTTCAGATAGCGCCTGATAAAAGCTTACTTTTCTGCTGCATGGTAAACATCCAGTGCTGCGGAAACAGCTTCACCGGTTGTTACCTTTGCACCGTTTTTCAGCATAACTGCTTCCAGTGCGCTCAGCAGGATCAGGATATTGCACTTCTGGCTGGAGTAACCCATGTTGCCGATGCGCAGAATCTTGCCATCCAGCGGACCGAAGGAGGTTGCAATTTCAATGCCGAAGTCATTGAGCAGCATACCGCGGATATCCTTGCCGTTTACGCCTTCCGGAATGTTGATTGCCGTTACTACCGGCATCTTGTTGTCGATATCACCGAAGATGGTCAGACCCATTGCCTGCAGACCCGCAGTCAGTGCCTTGTCATTCAGCTTATGTCTTGCAAAACGTGCTTCCAGAGTCTCCTGCATGATGCAACGCAGTGCTTCATGTACCGCATACTGCATGCTGGTTGCCTCGGTATGATGGTTCAGACGGCGGGGGCTCCAGTAGTCCTCCAGCTGTGCCATATCCAGATAGTTGCTGGGAATACGGGTCAGTTCGCCTTCCACATCCGCTTCGGTACGAATGCCCTTTTCGACGCGCTTTCTCTTGTTGGCAATCTCAGAAACTGCATCATTATAAGTAACCAGTGCGGAACCGGAGGGAGCGGAAATGCACTTCTGGGTGCCGGCGATGCAGGCAGACAGCTTCCACTCATCCACCTTGACTTCTGCGCCGCCCAGGGTTGCAACAGCGTCTACAATCAGCAGGGCGCCATAACGCTCACAGATTGCACCGATTTCCTCCAGCGGCTGCATCAGAGAGGTAGAGGTTTCACCATGAACCAGAGCAACTGCCTTATAGCTGTCCTTCTTCAGTGCGTCCTCAATCTCCTGGGGATCAAATACGGTACCCCATTCTCTTTCAATGATGGTGATATCCGCACCGCAACGCTCCAGGATTTCTGCCTGCAGATAGCCGAAACGACCATACGCCGGAACCAGTACCTTATCGCCCGGGCAGATGGTACCGGTCAGGATGGTTTCCAGACCACCGCGGGAGGTGGTGTCTACCAGATAGGTCTGCTTGTTCTTGGTCTGGAACAGACGGCGTTCCATCTCCATGGTCTCATTCATCATAGCGGTGAATTCCGGATCAAACTGACCGATAATCGGTGTAGCCATGGCACGGAGTACACGGGGTTCAGCCGCAACCGGTCCCGGACACATCAGCAGACGCGGAGAGGGATTGATTTCGTTGAATTGCATAATAACGCATCCTTTCTTCCAGTAAATTCCTAAAAAAGCAAAAGAATCCCAAGGAAGTTTCCTTCTTTGGAATTCTCTTATCTTTATTTCTGTTTACAAATAGTATTGTAATTCCTTTCAGCCACTTATGCAATGACCAATTTTGCGGAAAATTTCCACATTTTATTATCCACATTAGACAAAAAACTCTGTCCATGTTCGACAAATGCCGTTTTCCCGACACCATAGCCTTTATCATGCCGTCTGTGCCGGTTAAAAATGCCGTACCTGAGATATATTACACCATTTTCTCATGCTTTTCCAGCAAAACTTTCATTCTTTTTTATCCATTAAGGATAATATTTTTCACATTCTTTATACTTTTTAGGCAATTTATCGTCGAACCATGGGATTGTCCCGCAATTTTCCCGTTTTCTGTTGGCAATAATGTACAAATCTGTTATAATAACTGTATTCCCATTGATTCCGGAAAAATAAACGATAAAGGAGATTTGACATATGACTCAGGTTCATGTAATGGATCATCCGCTGATTGTTCACAAGCTCTCTCTGATGCGCGACAAGTGTACCGGCTCCAAGGAGTTCCGTGAAGCTGTTTCCGAAATTTCCTCTCTGCTGTGCTATGAGGCTTCCCGTGAACTGCCGATGAAGGAAGTTGAAATTGAAACTCCGGTCGCTCATTCCAAGGTCAGCATCATTTCCGGCCGAAAGGTTGCTCTGGTTGCCATCCTGCGCTCCGGCATGGGCATGGTAGAAGGTGCTCTGAAGCTGATCCCCAATGCAAAGGTAGGCCATATCGGTCTGTACCGCGACCCCAAGACCATGCAGCCGGTAGAATACTACTGTAAGCTGCCTACCGATGTGGCACACAGTGAGGTTCTCCTGTTCGATACCATGGTTGCCACCGGCGGTACCATGAATGCTGCCATCCAGTTCCTCAAGAACCATGATGTCCAGAACATCAAGATTCTGTGCATCCTGGCAGCAGAAGGCGCTGTCAAGTCCATTATTGAGGAGCATCCCGATGTGGAGATTTACTGCGCCGGCATTGATCCTGAGATCAATGAGAACGGCTACATCGTCCCGGGTATGGGCGATGCCGGCAACCGTATGTACGGCACCAAGTAATCCCTCTGCTTTTTGATTTTCCATCACAGATTCACTCCGCACGCCCGGAAACAGGACCGTGCGGAGTTTTTTTGCGCATACACCGGAATCCCCCCTTGCACGGTCAGTGGAACCGTACTTGGGGGGATCCTTTTTACGTTACTGTCTGACAGTCATTTTGCCTGTCCGTTTTGCGAAATCGCTTATTCCTCTTTTTTCTTTCTTCTGAACAGAACAAAGAGAAGCAGACCGACAATTGCTGCAATTGCGACAATGCTGCTCCAGAACAATGCTGTATGTGCATACCACAGAACGAAGATGTTCTTGGAGACTGT
>CAMBYS010000234.1 GCA_945872165.1 uncultured Clostridia bacterium
CACCTCCCTCCAAGAGGGAGGCTTTTGCCTTTCCGGCACGGGAATCTGTGCTTATTTTATCGGGAAGAAAATAGAACACGAAAAGACAGGATTTATATACCAGACTTAGGCTTCAGACAATCAAATCCACCAGAATGCCGGCAATAACAGCTGCCACATAGGTGCAGCCGATGATCTGCCATGCTACTTTCCGGTTGGGGGCTTCCCGCAGCAGCAGGATAAAGCCAAAGCCTGCGCCGGCAGACAGTCCGGCAATGGCACCGCCAAGACTGATGGTGCCGGCAGTCAGCAGTTCAATGAGCAGTACGGATACCGCACAGCCGGGAATCAATCCGATGAGGGCACACAATACCGGCTGGAAGATGGAACCGCTGAGCAAAATGGAAGCAAGGGTATCCTCACTGATGAAATAGATGACCGTATTGAGAATCAGCATGGTAAATACCAAAAATACCGTGGTATTTACTGTGCGGGAAATGGCAGCGCCGATAAGGGACTGGCTGTTGCAGCAGGAACAGCCTGCATTGACTTCCTCCATATCCATTTCATCATCCGGCCATTCATCCGGGTTCCATTTTTTACGGAACCACAGGAAATAAAACAGATATCCGGCAACCACTGCGATGATAATTTTAATGATAATCAGAAATGCAATCATCTGCCAGCTTCCGCCGCCTGCCAACAATACCGGAATGGCTTCATCCGAAGTGGACAGATATACGGCAATCAGAGTAGCCGGTGCAAGAAAACCGCGGCAGTACAGGGCAGAACAACCGACAGAAAAACCACACTGAGGAATGGCACCTACCAGTGCGCCGATAATCGGGCCAACCGGTTCCGTACTGGTAACCACCCGTGTGACGGCATCCATTCGGGTTTCCATCCAACAGATGACAAGATAAACGATAAATAAGATAGGAATGGTTTTGACAACATCGGTCAGACATTCCAACCAAACCTCCAGCACAACAGATCTCTCCTTTCCGGGGACATACGAATTTTATCGGTCCATGTGCACGATACGAGTTAGTATATCATAACTTATGATAAAAAAACAGAGGCAGGATACATAAGAAATAAAGGGTTTTTCAACGATTTCTGTCCTTATTTTCAAGAAACCCGGCTATCTTTGTATTGGGCAGCGGAGCAGAGGGAAAAAGGAAAGGCTTCCTGACGAGAGGAAGCCTAACGAAATTGGAATATCCGGTTTATTTTGCCATGCGCTGCCGTTCCATCAGCTCGCCGAAGGCAAGGACAGTTTCTACAGCACCATCAATACCCACGGTACTGGTGGAGACACACAGGTCATAGCTGGATGCATCACTCCAGCGCTTACCGGTATAATAGTTATAGTAGCTGGCACGTTTTTTATCCCGTTTGAGTACCACATCTTCAATGCGGCGTTCCGGCAGTCCCAGGTCTTTTACCGCATGATTTTTACGGAATTCCATGTCAGCGGTGCAGAACACACGAACCACATCCTGCCGTTCCCGCAGGACATAGCTGCCGCAGCGGCCGACTACAACACAGGGACCTTTTTCTGCCGCTTCCCGGATAATTTTTGCTTCTTCCACAAACAGCTTATCACTCATATTGAGATCGGAGGTCTGGGTCAGAGAACCGGCAGCGGTATAGCTGCCCATAACCAAAGAGTACAGGAAGCTGTTGGTAGGCTTTTCATCAAAGCCTTCAAAAATTTTACGGCTGACACCGGCATTTTTTGCTGCCATATCAACAATCTGAGAATCATAAAAGGGAATCCCCAACAGCTTTGCCAGCTTTTCACCGACAATATGTCCGCCGGAACCAAACTCACGCTCAATGGTATAAATGGTTGAAGTTGTCATACATGCATCCCACTCTTTCGTTAAAGCATTTCTGCCGGAACAGCCCGGCAGAACATTGTTCTGAATATTCATAGTATAGCATAATTTTGCAAATCTGAAAAGTGCAGATATGCTGTGAACCGGATGAAGGTTTGTTTTGTATCATTTTAATCATTTTTTTCGACGGAAAAAACCACCAAAACGAATAGATAATGTCCCAAAAACATCATCAATTTTCACGAAAAAAGCGGGTTTTGATAGCTTAACCCGTCTTTTTTGAAACAAAAATATTGATTCAATACAGGTGCTGTGCTATAATGAGCCATGAAATAAACAGAACATTTTTGTTGCAGAAATTTACATATATCGAGATTTCTGCCGCAGGACAAGGAGTGTTAATATCATGCAGAATTTTGATGAAAACGTATGGTATACCATTGCAGCCAAGGCAGGCGGCAAGGTAATCGAGATCGAAAATGCATCCACAGAGAATGGTGCAAAGGTATGCCTGGCAGAGGCAACCGGTGCAGACCAGCAGCTGTGGGCTATCGTACACATTGATGGCAAGTACTACAAGATTATCAACAAGCATTCCGGCAAGGCGCTGGATATTATCAATATGGGCGTTGTCAACGGCGCCAATCTGCATCAGTGGGATTTCGTCAACGGTGACAGCCAGATGTGGTTCTTTGAGGAAAAGGCAGAGGGTTCTGTTTCCATCAAGTCCGCTATGTCTGCAAAGTGCATTGATGTTGTTGGTATGAATGCCGCAGCAGAGGGTGCACGCCTGCAGATCTGGGTTGACGTGGACGGCGAGAACCAGAGCTGGATGATTCAGCCGCAGCAGGCTGCTGCAGAGGAAGCTCCGGCAGTTGTTGAAGAAGCACCGAAGGCTGAAGAGGAAGCTCCGGCAGTTG
>CAMBYS010000235.1 GCA_945872165.1 uncultured Clostridia bacterium
CTGGTGGCAATGCCAAGGAATAATGCGCCGGCCATACCCTGACCCAGATTCAGACGGATGGAAATGGCATCCGTAATATAGGTAATGATAATACTCAGGGCCACAATACCAATGCTCACTGCCACAAAACGAATGGCAACCTGCTTGACCGTCAATGGGCTGGTATCTGCTTCCTCTTCCTCCTCAGCACCATCCTCTGCCGACATATAGCGTACACTGAGGACATACAAAATGACAATACAGACAGAGGTCAGGCTGACCGACAGGATGTGGATATTCAGAATATCCAGCCAGTCCAGAATCAGCAGCACATAGCAGGCGAAAACAAACAATGTTACCACCCGATGGCTGGCAGAAAGACTGGCTTTTCCAAAGGTACGGGTAAACATCAGCAGGAAAAAGGACAGCATCGCCATATTGAACAGATCACTGCCCAGAATGTTGCCCAGGCACAGTCCCGGCTCACCAATCAGCACAGTAGCGGAAATGCTGGTAAACAGCTCCGGCAGACTGGTAACGGCTGACAGCATAATACCACCGATAAATGCGCCGGACAAACTGGTTTTCTTGTCCAGCAGATCCACATAATCCGAGGCTTTTACCGAAAACCATACCACACCGGCGGCAACAATCAGATACGCTAGATAAATCATAAACTTCCTCCACAAACAGAACAAAATCAAAAAGACCCATAGACAATGGCACTGCACCTGTAGCAGCAGCATTGTCTATGAGTCTCATTTTTTAAGAAAATACCAGACAGCTCGCTGAACGATATCGGAAAAAATTTTCCGATTTGTCCCGGCTGCCGCGATTGTTGGCATTTTCACGGCATTCATATGCCGCAAACTACTCCCTCATTCGACAGAATGATTCTATAGCAGTTACTTTATCATGTCAGGCTTCGGTTGTCAATGACCGGAGGCGGAAAAATCAATACAGCCTCATCACCACCCATGTCCACAATGGGGATGCCAGCAGGACATAGCAGACAAAAGCCAAACCGATGCTTCCCATTGCTGCCAGCGTTAGTTTGTCCGCTGTTTGTGCCTGGCATACCTCAGTCCGGTGGAAAAATAACAGGAAAATGCCATATCCCAGACACATGCCGAGGGTATTCATCAGCAGATCATTGATATCGGAAGAACGGTAGTTGAACAGCTGGGAGCATTCAATCAGCATGGACAGCAGAAAGCCGGATATGATATTCTGCAGCAAACCATGGTTGTTCCACAACAAAGGCAGCAGTATGCCAAAAGGGACGAATAATAGCACATTCAGCAGCATTTCTGCTGTCAGATGATCTGCTACGGTAGCACAGATGCCATCCTTTGCCAGCAAACTGGTGCCAAACCGCCAAACATCTTCCACACCGGCAGTTCCCGTGAAGCAGAACATAGCAGTCAGCAACAGCAGCAGCATTTGCCAGCCGATCACAAAGCCTTTGCCATAGGCAATGCCCTGTCTGCGGTATAACCGGCACAGCAGCCATTCCAGCAGCAGGAATACCGGACATACCACAGCATATTGCAGCAGGCTTTCCAATCCATGAAACAAAACAGGCATCATTGTCAGCACTTCCTTTCCCTGCTTCCAATCATACCTGTTAAATCCAACATAGATATGTCGATATTCTTTCGATTTTCTTACAACTTCCGCCTTTACAACTTTCTGCTTTTATAACTTCTGCTTTTTTATAAAATCAGTTCCAGCACAAAAACTACCACGCAGGCCAGCACGGCTACCTGGAACAGGCTTCCGCCAAACCATGCCAGCAGGATACCGGCAATCAGTGCCGCCAGTCCTGCCCACATATTGTTGGTTGCTTCCAAAATAGCCGGGAAGGTCATAACTGCCAATGTCACATAGGGCACATAAAACAGAAACGACCGGATGGTACGGTTTTTGATTTCTTTCCGAATCAGGGTCAGCGGCAGGACACGAATGAGATAGGTAACGCCTGCCATAACCAGAATATACAGCCAGATATTATGCATGCGCTTCTTCCTCCTCCTGAATCGGGAACAGGACTGCAGCAATACCGGCAATCACAACAGTCAGTAGAATGGTACGCATACCGGAAGAAATACCGGATACCACCGGCAGCTTTGCCATGCCAAGGCTTGCCAGCATAGAGATGGCTACCAATCCGGCAATCACCTTATTTTTCCGTCCGGGCGGGATAATAATAGCAAGGAACATACCATAAATACCTACACTCAGGGCATTGACCACCAATGCCGGCAGTACATTGCCTACGGCAACACCGATAAAAGTACCTAAAGTCCAGGCAGGAATGGAAATTGCCATCATGCCATAGTTATACCAGGGATTCAGCTTGTCCGGTACACAGACTGATACGCCGAAAATTTCATCTGTCACACCCCAGCCAATCAGCAAACGGTGAAACAATGGCAGATCCGGATCCAGCTTCTGACTCAGAGAACAGGACATCAGCACATATCTTGCATTGATAACCAGCATCATCATTGCCATCTCCAGATAAGAGGCACCAGCTGCAATGACTTCAAAACCGGCAAATTCTCCGGCAGAAGCCACCGTCGTCACACTGGCCAGTGCTCCCTGCCATGCTGTCAATCCGGCATTTTTCGCGGCAATCCCCAGCGTAAAAGATACCGCAAAATATCCCAGCGCAATAGGCGTGCCATTTTGTATGCCGCGGCGGAACCATGCGGCAGTCTTATGATTCATATTCAACATCCTCCCGACTTCAATCGTCTCA
>CAMBYS010000236.1 GCA_945872165.1 uncultured Clostridia bacterium
AAGCCTCCCTCTTGGAGGGAGGTGGCATTTGCGTCAGCAAATGACGGAGGGAGTTTATCTAACGGATGCATCCATCGTGAATCTGAATGAAATTATTTTTTCCGAACTCTCTCCACCAGCTTCACTTACAGTTCCCTCAAAAGAGGGAGCCACACAAAAACCGGGGTCTCACGATCCCGGTTTTTTTACTTTATTTATGAGATTTTCAGCCTGCGGCAATATTCTGTGCCCGATACAGCTGTTACAGCACCATAACACGTTCCAGATGGTGAGGAAAGGTCATAGGGGACATGGACAGCCGCAGCTGTGCGGACTGCTTCAATGCCTCATCCAATCCGCAGGAGCCGCCGATCAGCACACAGATCTGAGAGGTACCGCTGCTCATCCAGTGATCCAGCCGGTCTGCCAGCTGTTCGCTGGACAGTTCCTTTCCCTCAATGCACATGGCAATCACCCGGCTCCCCGCGGGAATTTTGGCCTGAATGGCTTCCGCTTCCCTGTGCAGAGCAGCGTCAATCTGTGCCTGAGACGGACGCTCCGGCAGGCGCTGTTCCGTCAGCTCCAGAATTTCCAGTTGGCAATAGCCCTTCAGACGTTTTTCATATTCCGCACAGGCTTCCCGGTAAAATTTTTCCTTCAGCTTGCCTACGCAGATCAGTCGAACATGGAGCATTGTCTGCCCTCCTCTGTCAGCGGAATCGGCTCCTCCATAGCGCTGCGGGGTGCCACATACAGCTCACAGTCTGAGCCGTCCAGCACCCGCTGGGTGCATCGCAGCGCCGTTAAGGGATTGTTGTTCTTATCGCTCAGATGCGCCAGCACCAGCCGTTTGGCACCGGCTTTTGCCAGCTCCTGGGCGCCTCTGGCACAATCCTCATTGGACAGATGTCCATATTTGCCCCGAATGCGCTGCTTTAAGTACATAGGATATGGTCCGGTGCGCAGCATATCCACATCATGGTTGGATTCCAGCACAATGGTATCACAGCCGGAAACCTGCTTCTGTACCTGCTCCGGCAAAAAACCGGTATCCGTTACATACCCCAGCTGATGTCCGCCGCCGTCAATCCGATAGGCTACCGGCTCTGCCGCGTCATGGGAAACCGGCATGGACTGAATCTGCAGGTCATCCACGGTAAACCGTTCTCCGCCCGCAAAGGTGCGAAGATTTTTTTGTGCCTGGGGCAATTTCTGCAGGATGGCTGCTGCCGTGCCAAAGGTGGCATATACCGGCAGGTCATATTTTTTGGTAAAGGTCGCCAGACCTTTGGTATGATCCACATGCTCATGGGTCAGCAGCACGGCGGACAGATCCTCCACCTGCATGTCAATGCGCCGCAGTGCCTGATTGAGTGCCCGTACAGATACGCCCAGATCAATCAGCACCGCCGTATCTCCCGCCTGCCATAGGGCACAGTTGCCGGAGGAACCCGACGCGATGGAATAATAAAAGCTCATAGCATCTCCCTGATAAAAACAGGGAACTGCAGGCCGCAGTCCCCTATCTGTTTCAATCTTTGCGTTTAATCCGGCTCAGATACGCGGGAAATCTCACCGCCCAGACCGCGGACCTTGTTCACCAGATCTTCATAGCCCCGCTCCACATAGCCAATACTTGATACCTCTGTGGTGCCATGTGCTGCCAGACCGGCAATCACCATTGCCGCACCGGCACGCAGGTCATGTGCCACAACCTCCGTACCGACCAGATCCGGCACGCCGTCAATGACTGCCGTTTCCTTAAATACCTTGATGTGGGCACCCATCTTCTCCAGCTCCTCGGTATACCGGAACCGATTGGCCCATACGCCCTCGGTCACATGGCTGGAACCATCCGCCAGACACATAACCGCTGCCATCTGGGGCTGCATATCTGTGGGGAAGCCCGGATAGGGCAGGGTTTTCAGATTGGTATGGCGCAGCGGGCCCCTGCGGATGACACGCACGGAATCGTCATACATTTCCACCTTCACACCCATATCCTCCAGCTTGGTGCTGATGCATTCCAAATGCTTCGGGATGACATTCTTCACCAGCACATCGCCGCCGCAGGCTGCTGCTGCCGCCATATATGTGCCGGCTTCAATCTGATCCGGGATAATGGAATAGGTGCCGCCATGCAGGCGTTCCACACCATTGATAACAATTTTATCGGTACCTGCACCGCGGATATTGGCACCCATCTGGTTGAGGAAGTTTGCCAGGTCCACGATATGCGGTTCCTTTGCCACATTTTCCATGACCGTCTGTCCCTTGGCAAAGACGGCTGCCAGCATGACATTCATGGTAGCGCCTACGGTGACGACATCAAAATAAATATGGTTGCCTGTCAGTCCTTCCGGTGCGATGGCAGAAATAAAGCCTTCACTTTCCACCCGGACAAAGCTGTTGAGCTTTTCAAAGCCCTTGATATGCTGGTCAACCGGACGGATTCCGCCAAAATTGCAGCCGCCCGGCATGGCAACACGTGCACGGCCATACCGTCCCAGCTCTGCGCCAATGAAATAATACGATGCACGCAGACGGGTCATCAGCTCAAATGTTTCCTCACTCTCCAGATTGACACCGTTATTTTCTGTTTTAAATGTGGTGGCATCCAGCTGAGTCACCTGAATACCCATCTTTTCGAGAATTTCGAACTGCAGTCTCACATCCACAATGTTCGGTACATTCTCAATAATACACGGTCCATCCACCATCAAGGCTGCCGGTACAATCGCTACCGCTGCATTTTTCGCGCCG
>CAMBYS010000237.1 GCA_945872165.1 uncultured Clostridia bacterium
TGTTCCGGCGCACAGCGCGGGTCCACATCCCCTGATTTCATTCCTTTGGTAACCCGCACGCCGCTTTGCAGCAGCCCACGCACCACGCCTGGAATCTGGCTGCGCATGGGTGTGCCATCCACGGTTCCGCATATGTCTCCGGGTTCCACCATAGCGCCAATCTGCACCACCGGCTCAAATGTGCCGTCACAGGGTGCACGGAGAATCCGTTCCCTGGTATATCCGCCGATGTTTCCCGGCACGCCGCTGTTGGGGATGGCACTGCCCTGATAGATACAGCGCCCCAGATAATGGCCCCGCTTGGTTTCCACCACACAATGGCAGTCTGCTCCGGCGGTAAAGCCAGGGCCCACCGCAATCACAATCGGTGCATCATGGATGGTTGTCCCCAGATTTTCCTTGGCAATGATTGCATCTACCACCACATCCGGCATCCATTCCCGCCGGATGTCCGCTTCCGGGTCAATCACCACGGCAATGTTGCCACGGTGCAGCGCCACTTCCACTTCCGTCATATCCCGGCACAGTTCTGCCGTAGTTCCCTCAACTTCCGCGGTTTGTTCATAAATTGCCCGGGAAAATGCCACGGTTCGCCGTACCGCTGTGGGAACGGGCAAATCCGTCATGACAATGGTAAAACCACACTGATGCAGGCGGCAGGCGATGCCGCTTGCCAAATCTCCCGCACCCTTTATGAGTACTTTCATCCTTTGTTCCTCCGATATGCTGTCATCACGCAGGGAATTTCTGCCGGAAGCCGGGACATAACCTGCCGTCCTGCCTGTTGTTCCGCTTCGCTGTCTGCCTGATTGAGAATCACCGCAAAGCGCCGTTGCCCTACCTGCTTCCGCAGACCATTGGGGCTCAGGATCAGCTGTGCTGCTGCTTCCGGTGTTATCCGATCCGCTGGCTGCAATCCGAGCAGAGCGCACACCCGTTCCGGTCTGTGGCAGACCTGTGCAATGGGTTTACCCATACCGGTCAGTCCCAATACGGCAATGACCAGACCGGTTCCTGTGGTGATGACCGGCTCATGTGCCGCAGGTGCTTTCACCGGCAGTCCACGGCTTCCATCCGCTTCAATCAGCAGGAAATCACATTGCTGCTTCAGAGCATCCGGATCAGCAACCGGACCCAGCTTGCCGTTTTCTGCCCGCTCACCGATACAGGACAGGTTTTCTGCCAACGGAAAATCAAAGGGGAACATCCGTGTTGTGGTGGTCAGGATCACCCTCTTGCCCTGTTCCGCCAGTTCGGTTCCCAATGCAAGCATACTGCTTGTCTTTCCTCCACCGCCCACAAATGAGATGACCGGCGCCGGCGGGATATAATCACATATCCGCCGGACAGCTGTTCCATCCGGCAGCAGAATACGGTAAGGATGTGCCATAGTCTGGTTCATTGGCTTATATCCATCAGAAGCACTTTCATCTGCCCGCCGCAGACCATGCCTTCTTCCTCTGCTACATCATGGTTCATGTTTACGGTAACACATTGGCGTTCTCCGGTACCGATCAGATGGAACGCCTCCCGCAGCACAGCGCTTTCACTGCATCCGCCGCCAATGGTTCCCTTTGCCTGAAAGTTCTGATCCACAGTCATAAAGGCACCGGATTTCACCGGAGTGGAACCGCTGGTTTCATATACCAACAACAGTGCTCTGGGAATTTCCCGTTCCACAATATCTGCCACAACCTCCTGGGAAAAGGTTTCCTCTGTCAGAATACAGGACTTGGATCTGCGGTTTAAGCCCTGTCGGCGGCATTGTACCAACTGAGCCGCAATGGAAACTGCAATTTCCTGTACGGAAAGGGCGCCGATATCCAGTCCAATGGGCGTATGAATGGCATCCAGTTTTTTTCGTTCAAACCCTTCCTGTTCCAGCAGGTTTAACAGAGCAATGGTGCGCCGGCGGGAACCCAGCAGTCCAAGGTACTTCGGCATAGTACCGGAAAGCAGCGTACGCAGACAGTCTGCGTCATAACGATGTCCCCGGGTAATGACGGCAAGATAATCGCCCTCATGAATCTCCAATGCCTGAATGGCATGGGGAAATGCATCACAGACAATCTGCTCCGCCTCCGGAAAACGGGGATGGTTGGCAAAAGACGGTCTGTCATCAACAACCGTGACGCCAAAACCAAGCATAGCGGCAATGGAGCAAAGTGGCTGGGCAATATGCCCGCCGCCCAGCAGAATCAGCCGTTCCTTTGGGCGGAAGATCCGGGTATATGCTGTCCCGTCAATGTCAACTGTCCACTGTGCAGTTTGATTGCTTTGGGTTTTGTTTAAAATTTCTGCAAATTGTTCTTTTATCACATCATTGTCCTCATACAGCTGCCACAGCTTACAGTTTTAATGCCACTGCCTGCTGAAACGCAATACCCAGATGTCCAATTGCGGTCTGATAACGCTCATATTCCGCCTGCGGTATGCGCCATGCCAGTCCGCATCCGGCTGTAATGGCTCTGGGAACCGGGATCAGACGACCGGGGATATGCTGTTCCCCGCATTTCTTTTCCATTTCCATCGCTTCTGTTGTGGTGTGGAAGGTCAGAACCATATAATCCTTCTTCTCACGCATGGATGGTTTCCTCATAATCTGCGGCAATTTCCCGGATTGCCTGAGCAGCACAGTCAATCGCTTTCTCTGTATTCCAATAGGAAAAGCTGAACCGTACTGCTCCCTGCTGCTCCGTTCCGAAATGCCGGTGCATCAATGGGGCACAGTGTG
>CAMBYS010000238.1 GCA_945872165.1 uncultured Clostridia bacterium
TGTTTTTGCCTCGAATCGCCCTCGCCTTTGCGAAATATTCGTCATTTTCTTTGTTTTCAGATAGCGCCTAGACACAACTGGTATCTTTATTGTACACCTGAACGCACAGATTTCCAAAGGATAAATAGAAAAATCTGTTTCGTAAACCGTAAAATTTCGGAAAAGTACAGAAAATAAGCAAAAAAATCACAAAGTTCACATTTTGACAGCTTTTCTAATATTGCGTTAAAATGTAACGAAGAATTGTGCAAATGAACAGGATGAATATGAACAAATTGTTAACGAAATGTAAAAGGGCGTAAAAAGTTCGGAATCTCCTTGACTTTGAGAGATTTTTGTACTACAATGCACATAAAATAACAGTTGTAACCGAATTGTAATCAAATTGCATTTGTGTTGTAATTTTTGAATCGCTGCCGGAAATGCGGCAGTGCAATGTCCGCACGGCTACAGGTTGGAAGTGCGGCTCAGACGAAAGGAGTTTTATGAACCTGTTTACACTTGGAAAAAATGTTCATCTTCATGTAACTAAGAATCATTTAAAACATCGTGCCGTTCCGCTGGCTGCTCTGGTTGTGACAACAGCCATGACCTTCCCGGTTATTGCGGTGGGTATGGATGAATATACCATCACAGATGGAAAGACCACTGAGGTTGTATCCATGTATGAGGGAGATGCGGAAGCTGCTCTGCAGCACTCTTCCTTCAGTAAGGAAGATTACAGCATTGCTTCCCTGATTGAAACAGAAGATGGATATGAAATCACAGTCAAGCAGAAATACAATGTCGCTGTCACGGCAGATGGTGAAACAAAGACCGTTTATACCGGCGATGCGACTGTGGAAGGTATTTTGAGAAATGGCGGCATTGAGCTGCATGAGGCGGATCTGGTAGAACCGGCGCGTGACACCCAGATTACAGAGCCTGTCAATATTACAGTAACCCGTGTTACCACAGCGCAGAAGAAGCAGACACAGTCTGTTGCCTATACCACGGAAACCCGTGATGCCAGTGATCTGGAAGCCGGTAAAACCCGTGTGGCACAGAAGGGTGTCAATGGTGTAGAAGAAGTCACACTGGAATATACCTATCATGACGGTAAGCAGGTTGCCTGTGTACAGCTTGCTTCCGCTACAGTGAAGGAGCCGGTGACGGAGATTGTGGAACGCGGCACCAAGCAGCCGTCTGTTACAACAGCATCCGGTACCCTGAGTTATTCCCGTGTCCTGACAGTAGAAGCAACCGCATACAGCGGCGGCGGTACCACCGCCAGCGGCATGGCAGCACAGGTAGGACGCATTGCAGTTGATCCGCGTGTCATCCCCCTGGGCAGCAAGCTGTATATCACCTCTGCAGATGGAACCTCCTGGGTTTATGGCACTGCAGTAGCAGCAGATACCGGCGGAGCCATCAAGGGCAACCGGATTGACCTGTACTTCAATTCCGAATCGGAATGCATCAGCTTTGGCAGACGCAGTGCCAAGGTGTATGTCCTGAATTAAACACACAGCCCCAATCAAAGTGATTGGGGCTTTTTCTTTTGATTTTTTGCGCATCCTTTTCGGAATTATTGTCGGAATTGGGCAAGCTGATTGCATGCGTGCAGCAAAAAGTGTATAATACAAATACTTGTAGACAGATTCAGCTGTAAAACGCTTGAAAGATGAGGAATATACATGGATCTTTGTAACATTGATGATATTCGGAATGTATTGGGCAGACATGGCTTCCGATTTTCCAAATCCCTGGGACAGAACTTCCTGACAGCATCATGGGTTCCGGCACAGATTGCAGATTCCTGTGGTGTGGATCAGGACAGCTGTGCACTGGAGGTCGGCCCGGGCATGGGCTGCCTGACGGAACAGCTGTCAAAGCGGGCGGATAAGGTCTGTGCCATTGAGCTGGACCGCAATTTGTTCCCGGTGCTGGAGGAAACACTGGCAGGCTGTGACAACATTGAGATTGTACAGGGTGATGTACTGAAATGTGATCTGGCAGGCATCTGCCAGGAAAAATTCGGAGACGCACCGGTATATGCCTGTGCCAATCTGCCCTATTATATCACCACACCAGCCATTACAGCATTGCTGGATGCCAATATATTCCGTGCCATTACGGTTATGGTACAGAAGGAAGTGGCACAGCGTATCTGTGCACCGGCAGGAAGTCCGGATTACAGTGCTTTTTCCGTTTATATTGCATATTATGCGGATGCAGAAATTTTATTTGATGTACCGCGGGACTGTTTTGTGCCCCAGCCTAAGGTTGATTCTGCTGTGGTCAGATTGATTCCCCGTGGAAAGCCGCCGGTTCCGGTGTGCAATGAAAAGCTGTTTTTCACTCTGGTGAAGGCAGCCTTTGGGCAGCGCCGCAAAACACTGGCCAATGCCCTGCAGTCTGCCCTGGGCAATACCCTTGGCAAGGCTGGCATTGTACAGCTGATTACCGATTGCGGCTTTGATGCCAGAGTCAGGGGTGAAAAGCTGAGCCTTGCAGATTATGCAAAGCTGACGGAACTGGCAGAACAGCGCATGGCAAAGTAAGGCCTGAGGGAATGGATATGGACCGGTATGTAGTAAAAAATCAAACAAAACTTGCTTTAGGCTACACAACCGGGAGCTGTGCAGCGGCTGCATCCAAGGCAGCCGCTGTTGCCT
>CAMBYS010000239.1 GCA_945872165.1 uncultured Clostridia bacterium
TCTCTCCATGGTATTCATGCACCGCCGTCTTTGTCTGATCCCAGTTTTCCTCCGGGATCACCAGATCCACATAGCGGATGGCTTCAACCAGCTGCTTGCGTTCCTCATAGGAGAAATAGCATTTTTTCTGTTTTTCATTCCAGTTGAATTCATCTGTGGAAACGGCCACAATCAGATAATCGCCCAGTGCCTTGGCACGGCGCAGCAGGTTAATATGTCCATAATGGAGCAGATCAAAGGTTCCATAGGTAATCACGCGTTTCATAGATCCAAAAATTCCTTTCCATAAGTCTCGTTGCTTGTTGTTGTTCATTATATCATGACTGTACGGAAAGAAACAATGGGTTGAGGGAAAATGATGCCGCAAAATATTGGCGGCTGTTTTTTTCTGCCGGAGAGAAAAAAGGCGGCACAGCAAATTGCTGCGCCGCAGGGAGAAATCAGTCCGGAATCAGGCCGGCATGGTCCAGAATGGTAAAGGCACGGCAGAGATCCTCACTCAGGTTCAGTCCGTCGCCAGTACCGGCGATTGCCTTTTTCCTGACCAGCTTTTCTACAGAAGCCCGGTAGTAAACCGGAATATCCTCGAGATTTTTATAATACTTCATATCATCCTCCTCAGATTCTGGGATAGCGTTTGAAATCGGTTTTTCCGTGGCAACCTCACGGGAAATCAGATAATAGCTGGGGCTGCGGTCAATGGTTGCCTTGCCGCATTGGGTCAGGCTGGTTTTGATTACACCCTTCTGCACGACGCTCACATAATTGCGGCGGATGGAGGAGGCAGTGTATTTTCCATCATACCAGTAACTGTCGAGAACGGTAATGGTACTGCCGCTTGCTGCCACAGCGGTGACAAAATGTCCGCTGGTGGAAAACAGCTTGTAAGCGGTTCCGGCATGCAGGATTGCCATGCCTCCAGCCTTCAGGTGTGCCAGCAATTCTGCATTTTTGCTGGTTGTACAGTAGCGAAAATGATATTTGGGCGCAGCGGCACGCAGCAGCGGCTGCATCAGTGTACCGCCATCCACCCGTGCGCCGCAGGAAACAGCCAGCTTGCACATTGTGGGAATGCTGACATCAGCAAGCCCCAATGCCTGCAGGGCATTGCACAGGCTGGCAGGCCCGCAGGCGGAGTTATAAATGCTGTTTCCACCATACTGGATGGATTTATATTTCGATTCGGTTTGAAATTTCACTGTGTAGCTGATAAATCTCACCTCTTCTTATGATGCATTTTTGTCAGATTTCTGTTGTTCCAGTTGTTGCTTTCGCCATGCATCTGCCTGGCAGGCAAGGCAGGTAAAGCTGTTGTTTTTCCACCAGGCAGCCAGGGATGCCGCCACGGTCCAGCATGCTGACACAATCTGGTAAATATCATTATCGGCAAATGCAATAGCTGAATGGCCGAAAATAGCCAGAAGCTGATTGACCAGCGCCAGCAGAAGAATAATGGTACGGGCAATGGTATCGGCACGGATGGTGGGGGATGAAGTATCCATGAAAATCGCCTCCTTCACAAGATTAATGATATGACAGCGCCGCAGACTGCGATACCTACAGCGGCTAAAATTGCCATAATAATATTCAATTTGGTGGAAATCACAGCAAATTCGATGTTGCCGCGTCCAAGCCGTTCCTCATGCTTGGCAATTTGTACCGTATGCTGCTGGGTGATCTGTTTCAGTTCATCCAGCTCATGGCAGGAGCAGGACTGCTTCGGATTGTCCATGCTGTGTCACCTCCGTTTGGGAGAATTCTGATTATACATAATATGCACTTTTTGACAGTATGTCTACATCAATTGCTTGCAGTGCTGTGGACAGCAGACCTGTTTTTCCTGTGCGAACATTTTTTGTCAGCATGCATCCAAAACTGTAAAAATCTGGTTGACGATAAAGGTAAATGGAGATATAATTTTTATATTCAGGAAAGTGTATGATATGGGGGAATCAGGGAGGGGACAACAGAAATGGCATTGAATACAAAACAGGAAAGAATGTTTCTGGAATCTGACCTGTTTTCCGGCTGTGATACAAGAAAATTCCGCGCGCTGGCACAAACCCTGAGCCCGGTCAGTATTTTAAAGGGACAGCTTCTGCCGTCCCTGCATGGGGCTGCGGCACTGGGCTTTGTCATGGATGGAACGCTGGATTTTTGCGGATATAACGGCGTCTTATTCTGTACCATGGAGCCGGGAGATTTTTTTGAATTTCATCCGGTTTTTTCAGAAATACATCCGGTGCTGCCATATCGGTTCCGGGCGCGCAGCAATTGTATGGTAACGTTCATCAATAAGCATACCTTGATTACGCTGATGCAGGATAATCCAACCGTCGCACAGAATTATATGACTATCCTGTCTGACTGGCTGCAGAATACCATTTGCCGGCTGTATCATTTTACTGCGTCCACACCAGGCGTGGCCCTTGGCATGTATCTGCTGCGCAATGAGAAGCATGGCGGTGTCCGCCTGACAGATGGACTTGCCGGTCTGGCACGCAGATTGAATATCAGCCGTGCAACCCTGTACCGGTGTCTGGCGGAGCTGGAGGCACGAAATCTGATTGAGCACCAGGAAAAGACCATATATATCCGTAAAAAGGAAGAGCTGGAGCAATATATATGGGATTACTCTGTACCGGAGGAAGAG
>CAMBYS010000240.1 GCA_945872165.1 uncultured Clostridia bacterium
GTACGAAGCTGGTCACTGTCCACAATCCGATTCAATGAGGAGGCAAACATATGAAAATTGGCGAAATCATGCCCGCAGAACGTGATATTGTTCTGAATGAGGGCAAAAAGACTGTTACCATCGTTGTTGCAAACAAGGGCGACCGTCCGGTTCAGGTCGGTTCCCATTTTCATTTCTTTGAGACAAACAAGTGCCTGTCCTTTGACCGTGAGGCGGCATATGGCTATCATCTGGATATTCCCTCCGGTACGGCAGTACGTTTTGAGCCGGGCGAGGAAAAGGAAGTCCAGCTTACAGAGATGGGCGGACGCAAACGCGTATTTGGCCTGAATGACCTGACCTGTGCCCAGGCAACCGATGCAACCAAAGCAGCTTCGCTGGAAAATGCCAAGCGAAAGGGATTTCTGTAAGGAGGGACGATCATGAGCATTTCAATTTCCGGCAGCAAGTATGCTGCAATGTATGGCCCTACAGTCGGCGATAAGGTACGTCTGGCAGATACCAGTCTGGTCATTGAGGTTGAGAAGGATTATACCACCTATGGCGATGAGGCCAAGTTCGGCGGTGGCAAGACCCTGCGTGATGGCATGGGGCAGTCTGTCAAGACCCGCAGCATGGATGGTGATCTGGATCTGGTCATCACCAATGCACTGATTGTCGATTCCACCGGCATTGTAAAGGCGGATATTGGCATCAAGGACGGTAAAATCGCAGGAATTGGCAAGGCTGGCAACCCGGATACCATGGATGGCGTCACGCCGGGCATGACGGTGGGTGCATCTACCGAAGCACTTGCAGGCGAAGGTATGCTTGTCACCGCAGGCGGCATTGATACCCATATCCATTTCATTAGCCCGCAGCAGATTGACTGTTCCCTGTACAGCGGTGTTACCACCATGATCGGCGGCGGCACCGGTCCGGCAGACGGCACCAATGCCACCACCTGTACCCCTGGTCCGTGGAACATCAAGATGATGCTCAAGGCAGCAGAGGAATATCCAATGAACCTTGGTTTCCTGGGCAAGGGCAATTGTTCCGATGAGCAGCCGCTGGCAGAACAGGTCAAGGCAGGTGCGATGGGTCTCAAAATCCATGAGGACTGGGGCGCAACACCGGCTGTTATTGACCATTGCCTGAATGTTGCAGATGAATACGATGTACAGGTTGCCATTCATACCGATACCCTGAACGAAGGCGGCTGCGTTGAGGATACGCTGGACGCGATTGCCGGACGTACCATCCATACCTACCACACAGAAGGTGCCGGCGGCGGACATGCACCGGATATCATCCGTGCAGCAGCTGCACCCAATGTGCTTCCGTCGTCCACCAACCCGACTATGCCGTTCACCGTCAACACACTGGATGAGCATATGGATATGCTGATGGTTTGCCATCATCTGGATAAGAACATTCCGGAGGATATCGCATTTGCGGATTCCCGTATCCGCCCGGAAACCATCGCAGCAGAAGATGTGCTGCATGATATGGGTATTTTCAGCATGATGAGCTCTGACTCCCAGGCAATGGGCCGTGTGGGTGAAGTCATTACCCGTACCTGGCAGACCGCCAGCAAGATGAAGGATGAACGCGGCGCACTGCCGGAGGATGAGGGACATGGCAACGACAACTTCCGCGTCAAGCGTTATATTGCAAAGTATACCATCAATCCGGCACTGACCCATGGCATTGCCGATTATGTGGGCTCGGTTGAGACCGGTAAGTTCGCCGATCTGGTTCTGTGGAACCCGGCATTCTTTGGTGCAAAGCCGGATATCATCATCAAGGGCGGCATGATTCTTGCCTCCAAGATGGGTGATGCGAATGCATCTATTCCGACCACCCAGCCGGTACTGTATCAGCCGATGTTTGCGGCACATGGCAAGGCAAAGTTTGCGTCCTGCCTGACCTTTGTCTCCAAGGCTGCTATGGATGCAGATGTCAAGGGTGCATACGGTCTGGAAAAGACGGTTGTTCCGGTTTCCGGCTGCCGCAAGATTACAAAGAAGGACATGGTTTATAATGACCGCACGCCAGCTCTGACCGTTGATCCGGAAACCTATGAGGTTACAGTTGACGGTGAGCCCATCAGCTCCAAGCCGGCAGAAAAGCTGCCGCTGACCCAGCTGTACAGCCTGTTCTAAAATTTTTACTGCATTCAGGAGGAAACCAATATGTTAGGCGTTTGCCTGTTATTCGTGGGCATTGTACTGATTAACAACGGTATGTGCAATCTTTACCACGTAGATGGCAAGTCTGCCGCAGTGATGAATATTTTCACCGGCGGCCTGTCGCTGTTTATCAACTTTGTTAATCTGGTTCAGGGCAACTATTATGCTGCCGGTACCGGACTGCTGTTCTGCTTTACATATCTGTTTGTTGCTGTGAACAATTTTCTCGGCAAGGCAAATCCGATCCCCTTTGCGTGTTTTTCCACGTTTGTTGCAGTCAATGCGGTCATCTTCGGTGTGATCGAAGGTGTTACCGGCAGTGCAGCATTGGGCATCACGCCGGACTGGCGCTGGGCTCTTATCTGGTGGCTGTGGGCCATCCTCTGGGGTACTGCCTTTGTTGAGGATATCATGGGCAAGAAGCTGGGGAAATTTACCCCG
>CAMBYS010000241.1 GCA_945872165.1 uncultured Clostridia bacterium
ACTACCTTCATATCGCCCTGACCAATTGCCTTGCCGATAAAGACATTGGCAGTAGACGAAGCACCCACAGCAATCGTCTTGACAATGAGGTACAGGTTGGATGCCATACTGTTGGCTGCAATGGCACTGGAGGTCAGATGGCCCAGAATGGCTGTCTGCATGGCGGTATTGACACCCCACATCGCTGCCACAAACAGGATTGGCAGGCTGACACGGTAATAGTCACGCAGGATCGAATGATCCATATGCAGAAAATCCTTCAGCTTCAAATGCAGATTGGTTTCCTTCTTGGCGATGTAAACCAGAATTGCAATCAATTCTACAATACGTGCTGTCAGAGTACCGATGGCAGCACCTTCCACGCCCAACCGCGGCAGACCAAAACGACCGTAAATCAGGCACCAGTTGATACAGAAATTGATGCACAGCGTGCTGACCGACAGGTAAAAGGCAATCTTTACCACCTCTGTACTGCGCAGAACTGCCAGCAAAATGGTAGTCACACAGAAGAACGGATAGGTAAAGCGGACAATGTTCAGATACTTTACACCCTCTGCAACAATTGCCGGATCTTTGGTAAACAGTCCAACCACCTGCTCCGGGAACAGGGAAACCACAAGAAACAGTACCAGCATCAGCACCAATGCAGTGCGCATGGCAATGCTTGCAACTTTCCGGATGGTTTGGGTATCCTTCTTGCCCCAATACTGTGACGCAAGAATTACCAGACCGTCACCAATACCAATCAATAGATTCTGGTAGATAAACTGAATCTGATTCACGGCAGTCACACCGGATAACGCACTTTCCGCATATCGTCCCAGCATCAGATTGTCTGTCAGATTTACGCTCAGCGAAATGACATTCTGCAGCACAATTGGCAGGCACAATACAAGAAACATGCGATAAAACTTCTTATCTTTTATCAGCATTTCTCTTCAGCTCCTTCTCAGGCCGGATTGCTCCGAAGCCTTCACTTACTGTACACCATCAAAGGAAAAATGAAAAGAGGAAATGCCAAAAAAAGCAAGAAACTGAAATGTTTTGATTGAATTTCAAAATAGAGCCGCAGGCTGACCGATACCAACCCCTTATGACAGCAGAGTATATTCCATCAGCACACGCTGAATACGGCTGCCATCTGTCGTACCCTCCGGAAGCAGTGCAATCGCTACCTGTGTCAGCGGTGCCTCCGGCTCACTTTCATTCCGCAGCATCGCATAATCCCCGTCAAAGCCTACAACAATATAATTTACCGGATCTGCAAATCCCATGATTTCTTCCTCCTGAAAATCAAAATTTGTATCCTTATTTTATCATATTTTCTATGCAAATCACAGGCAGAATCCAGGCTTTTTTGCTGTATCTCGTGTTTTTTTGACAGGTTATCCCCGCATGTAAACGGAATTTTATGCAAAACGCAAATATATGGTGAAAATTACTATTGATTTTTATGCCGAAATCTGGTTATCTATTATATATATTTCAAATCCAATCCGGATAGCGAGGTAAAGACAAATGAGTGCTACTATTATGAAGCCTGTTAAGGAAGGCAAGGTTCGTGAGATTTATGATAACGGCGACAGCCTGATCATGGTTGCAACTGACCGTATCAGCTGCTTTGACGTGATCCTGAAGAACACCGTTACCAAGAAGGGTACTGTACTGACCCAGATGTCCAAGTTCTGGTTTGACATGACTCAGGATATCCTGCCGAACCACATGATTTCTGTTGATGTAAAGGATATGCCGGAATTCTTCCAGCAGCCGCAGTTTGACGGCAACAGCATGATGTGCAAGAAGCTGAACATGCTGCCCATCGAATGCATTGTCCGCGGTTATATCACTGGCAGCGGCTGGGCAAGCTATCAGAAGGATGGCACCGTTTGCGGCATCAAGCTGCCGGAAGGCCTGAAGGAATCCGACAAGCTGCCGGAGCCGATCTATACCCCGTCCACCAAGGCTGAAATCGGCGATCATGACGAAAACATCTCCTTCGAACAGAGCATTGACCATCTGGAGAAGTATTTCCCGGGCAAGGGCAAGGAATATGCGGAAAAGCTCCGTGATTATACCATCGCTCTGTACAAGAAGTGCGCAGATTACGCTCTGAGCCGCGGCATCATCATTGCAGATACCAAGTTTGAATTTGGTCTGGATGAAAACGGCAACATCGTCCTGGGTGACGAAATGCTGACTCCGGACAGCTCCCGTTTCTGGCCGGCAGACGGCTATGAGCCGGGTCATGGTCAGCCGTCCTTTGACAAGCAGTTTGCACGTGACTGGCTGAAGGCAAACGAGCATGACTGGCAGCTGCCGGACGAAATCACCGAAAAGACCATTGCCAAGTACCTGCAGGCTTATGAACTGCTGACCGGCAAGTCTCTGGAAAAGTAAGTCCTCATTTTGCTTTAAACATATCATATCAGGCACACATCAAATGATGTGTGCCTTTTTTCATAGCTTTGGATCAAATCAACCCTTATGGATAATATTTTTGTTCTGCATCCACATATGTGATTTCCTGTGTGTCCAGACAATAGGCTGCCAGCTTGCCTCCGTATACACAGCCGCAATCCAGCCCAATATGTCCATTTCCCTGATAG
>CAMBYS010000242.1 GCA_945872165.1 uncultured Clostridia bacterium
ATCAGGATGAACAGAAAGGATGCGGCGTTTCAGTCAGCAAAAACAGACAATCCGGCTGCTTTTGCAGCCGGATTGCAACAGATTTATTTTACGCAAATGGTTTCCACTTCCAGCTTTGCGCCCTTGGGCAGGCCTGCCACTGCGAAGCAGGAACGAGCCGGAGCAGCTTCCGGGAAGTACTTGCCATAAACTGCATTGAAAGCGGCGAAATCAGCCAGATCAGCCAGGAAGCAGGTGGTTTTTACCACATGGGAGAAATCCAGACCAGCAGCCTTCAGAACAGCGCCGATGTTCTTCATAACCTGCTCTGCCTGTTCTTCAATGGTAGTACCCTCTACCTCACCGGTAGCCGGATTAATCGGAATCTGACCGGAGGTGAACAGATAGCCATCGGTTTCAATTGCCTGGGAATAGGGGCCGATGGCAGCCGGTGCGTTCGGCGTGGAAATAACGTTTTTCATCACAGAACCATCCTTTCTTTACTTGCCCTTGAGCTTCTTCATACGCTCGGTATTGGACAGAATTGCCTTGCGCATGCGGATGCTCTTCGGTGTAATTTCAATCAGTTCATCATCACCAATGAACTCCATGGCTTCCTCAATGGACATCTGACGCGGCGGAACCAGACGCAGCGCATCATCTGCACCGGCAGAACGCATGTTGGTCAGCTGCTTTTTCTTGCAGACATTGACAGCCATATCCTCATTCTTCGGAGAAGAACCGACAATCATGCCTTCATATACTTCCGTACCGGCACCAATGAACAGCTGGCCGCGTTCCTGGGCATTGAACAGACCATAAGCGACAGCTGTGCCAGTCTCGAATGCAATCAGGGAGCCGGTAAACCGCTTGGAAATTTCACCCTTGTACGGCATGTAATCATAGAATACCGAGCTGAGGATGCCTTCACCCTTGGTATCGGTCAGGAATTCGGTCTTGTAGCCGAACAGACCACGGGCAGGAATGAGGAATTCCACACGCATGCGGTCACCCTGAGGTGCCATGTGCTGCAGTTCACCCTTACGGGCACCCATTTTCTCCATGACAGAACCCAGTGCATCAGCCGGAACATCTGCAACCATGCGTTCAATCGGCTCATATTTTTTGCCGTTGATGGTCTTAAACAGCGCACGGGGTGCACCAACCTGGAATTCATAGCCTTCACGGCGCAGGGTTTCAATCAGGATAGACAGATGCATTTCACCACGGCCTGCCACACGGAAGGTATCGGTATTTTCTGTCTCATGTACACGGAGGGAAACGTCCTTCAGCAGCTCACGGTGCAGACGCTCACGCAGCTGGCGAGAGGTAACATACTTGCCTTCCCGTCCTGCAAACGGGGAATCGTTGACAGAGAAGTACATTTCCACCGTAGGCTCGGAGATCTTGACAAAGGGCAGCGGCTTGGGATTTGCCGGAGAACACAGGGTATCACCGATGGTAACGTTTTCAATACCGGATACACAGACAATATCACCGGCAGAAATTTCTTCAACCGGGGTATGGCCCAGGCTGTCAATGGTATACATGGAAACTGCCTTTGCCTTGTAGGGCTCCGCATGGCGGTTGTAATTGCATACCATCAGATCCTGACCCACATGCATGGTACCGCGTTCCACACGGCCAATAGCAATACGGCCGACATAATCACTGTAATCAATGGAAGAAACCAGCATCTGCAGGTCACCATCCGGATCTACATGAGGTGCCGGAATATGGGACAGAATGGTTTCAAACAACGGGGTCAGATCGGTACCCGGGGTGTTCGGGGACAGGGAAGCGGTGCCGTCACGGCCGGAACAGTACAGAATCGGGCTGTCCAGCTGCTCATCGGATGCATCCAGCGTCAGCAGCAGTTCCAGAACCTCATCGCCGACGTCTGCCAGACGGGCATCCGGACGGTCAATTTTATTGACAACAATGATGATCTTGTGACCGAATTCCAGTGCCTTTTCCAGAACGAAACGGGTCTGGGGCATTGGGCCTTCAAAGGCATCAACCAGCAGGATAACACCGTCTACCATCTTCAGGATACGTTCTACCTCACCGGAAAAGTCTGCATGACCCGGGGTATCGACAATGTTAATCTTGGTATCCTTATAGTGTACCGATGTATTTTTTGCCAGAATGGTAATGCCGCGCTCGCGCTCCAGATCGTTGCTGTCCATGACACGCTCTTCCACAACCTGATTGGCACGGAACGCACCGCCCTGCTTGAGCATCTGGTCAACCAGCGTGGTCTTGCCGTGGTCGACATGGGCGATAATGGCAATATTTCTCAAATCATTTCTTACCATGAGTTCCTCCATATGCGAAAATTCAAAAGAAATTCCTTATTTTTAGACGCATTATATTATACCCCTTGCCGTGTGCTTTTTCTACTACCGATATCATCAAAATTTCGATTCTCTTTGTATAAAATTTTCATAAAAATTTTTAAAGTTTTTGTTGACAAAACGCGAGTGATTGCGTATAATAATACTCGCTGGTTCACGAAACAGCAAAAACATATTGCCGAATTGTGTAAGGGTAGCACGACAGACTCTGACTCTGTTTGTGAGGGTTCGAATCCTTCTTCGGCAACCATA
>CAMBYS010000243.1 GCA_945872165.1 uncultured Clostridia bacterium
TACCGCCGTATAATTCAAACCCTGACTGAAATAAATTTCTTTCACAGTTTCAGTTTTTTCATCTGGAATCAGCAAAATCCTTCGGGTAGGGAACTGCATACCATACAGCCATGAGATATTTGTTGCCTGCTTTTTCGGCTCAATTACCATTTCATTGCGCCAGAGAACCGGCATACTGTCAAAATCCCGAGGCTCATCGATGCTTATCATCGAGTAAACCAGCGTTTGAAACAGATTCTTTCCTCGAATCAGAACAAAATATGGCGGCGCACCGTTTACTCCGGATGGATAGCCCTGTGCTCCCGCTGTACAGAACAGTTGTGCCGCCAGCAGCATGCGCATCGCTTCTCCATAAGAGAAAGCAATCAATGTATTATTTCGGTGGTCAAAATGTTTGTGGTTGTTCCCGTTTGGAATCGTATAATCCAATGTACTGACGGGCTTTCGTACTTTATCCCATTCCGCGCGAAACGGGGCCTGCATAAATGGGCGCTTTTCATCAAACAGATCAAAACTGACACCTTCTGCTCTGCACTGTGAAATGTACTCATCCAGCGCCTCTGCATCAAATTCACCGGCTTCCAGCAACTCACCGATTGCAACATTATCCGCTGGTCTAATTGCATCCATCAAAAATACGCTCAAAAACCGATATACAGCGTATTCTGCTAGTGGTGATCCATCTGAAACCTCCCGCAATTCATGTGCCTGTAACAGCACATCCCGGATACCCAGCAGCTTTTGCTGACCAGATGTATCAATAACCGGTATCCAACCTTGCGTCAGCACATCAAAAATTGGTTTCAACACTTTCCCTCCTTAAATTTTTTATAATTCATTTCTAACTTATATTTTTATCTGTTGTGAATGTATTCTACTATCCCTTCCATTTTTTGTCAACCGTTGTTCTACAAGCGTTCCATACGAACTCCCAATATTGGGTCAAAAACAATCCGCATTCCATTCTCCTCAAAAATCCCATCATCAGAAGGAAACATCGTGACACCGAACAGCAATCCACTGCCTTCCAGCGCCAGCTTGCTTGTCAGAATATCTGCTGCCTGCTTTTTCAAAATAGATACACTTTGTTTCAAGACAGCTTTGGCAAGCGTCTGCGGAATATACTGTTTCTCTGCAATTTTATTGTGCACAGTTTCATAGAATTCCGAATTGATCAGAGCAATCCGCACAGTTGGTTCCCCCAGCCTTGTTTTTGCAGAAAAATAGCTGTCTGTTTCCGCATCATCAAAAGCAAATTTATTCATTTTTTGTATCGGATCAAATCCGTCTTTCGGACGGCTCAGACAATATATTTCGCTTTGGCCTGCCTTAATCTGATCGCCAATCTCTGTCTCCCACCAGCTTTCCAAATATTCCAGCGGCGCTTTTTCCTCATCATAACCGTCTGCAACCAATTGTGCCATGTCCTCCGGAATCCGAATGGCTTCTCTGTTCTGTAACAGATGAATGCTCTGTCGAAGCAAACAGATCGGATAAACACAACCATCCGCAGCAAATGCTGTATCTTCTGCCTGTTCTCCATCTTCCGGTACCATGACATAAAAAATCGGATTCTCTATACCGGCTGGACGTCTGGTTTCCTCATGTCGAAATTCTCTTCCTGTACGCTGCAGGAGAAGATCTATTGGCGCAACCGAAGACATAAAAATATCAAAATCTACATCCAGTGATTGTTCTACAACCTGTGTTGCGACAAGAATCGCCTTCCTTGGCCGGTAGGTCTTATCCTTTCCAAATAAATTCAGGCATTTTTTCTCAATCTCATCTCTGCATTCCGCAGGAAACCGTGCGTGAAACAGCAGGGTGTCTCCGTCAAAATCAATCTTTTGGATTGCCTGGTAAACTTCCTGTGCCTGTTTGACGGTATTGAGCATAACGCATAGGCAACCACCATTTTCAGTCAGTTGAATTGCCTGTAATGCAATCTGTTGCGGCTGATGCAGAATTGGCAGCAGCTTTATCTGCACGGTCTGTCTGCGTGTAATTTCTGTAACAGGACGTACCAACAGCTTGCCTGACTGTGTAACTGCTGTAATAGCCGGATATGCGTTGTCCAGTGTTTCCTCTGTATATGGTCTCAACATTTGTTGTTTCTTTTCCTGTGTAAGTGTTGCTGAAAGTAGTACAACCGGGATTTCCAATGCTTTGCACCAGTCAAGCAGACGTTCTACAATCGTTCCCATATACATATCATATGCATGCAATTCATCAATCAGCAAAACTTTTCCGGACAACCCCAGCAAACGCAAACAGCCGTATTTTATCATCATGGCAGCCATCATGGCTTGATCAATCGTTCCAACTGCATACTGGCTCAACAAACCTCTGCGCACAGGTGCAAGCCAGTTTCTGGCTGTTTCCGCATATTCTTCATCATCAATATGTAAATTTCCTTCTGGGATAGCATCTGTATCCTCCATCCATGCCATGCCATGCAGCAATCTGACATCATCCCGAAGCCAATTCCGCATACGGCCAACCATCTGATTGGAGGTAGCTGCAGTCGGCAGCGCAAAATAGATTCCGTTCTTTTGATA
>CAMBYS010000244.1 GCA_945872165.1 uncultured Clostridia bacterium
TGCGGGGTTGGTATCAGGGTACCGGAAATATGGTTCCCACTGCGGTTTCCCAGGTTGCGGAGGCAGTGGGAAAGCTGGTGGTGGGCCTGCTTCTGGCAAAGTATATGCTGGATGCAGGCTATGGCATTGCCGGTGCTGCTGTTGGGGCAGTCATGGGTGTCACCTGTGGGGAACTGCTGGCAATGAGCTATTTGTTATGGAGTGCACGCAGGGGAATCTGGCAGGGATTGTTCCATCGGACAAAACATCCTTCTGCCTTGCCGCAGCTGTTTCAGCTGATGGTTCCGGTTACGCTGGGAGCAGCTGTCATGACGGTATCCGGTTTCCTGGATATGGCAGTCATTTACCGCAGGCTTCCGGCGGCAGGATTTTCCTCAGAACAAATTGTTGCGGCATATGGCGCCTATACCGGCATGGCAATGACACTGTTCAATTTGCCTCAGGCATTGTCCAATTCGATTTCCATCAGTGTACTTCCGGCGCTTTCCGCCGCACATGCCTGCCGGAATACCAAACAGGAACGACGGCTTGTAACCTCGTCCATGCGCCTGACATTACTGGTATGCTTGCCCTGCGGTGCAGGGCTGTTCGTGTTTGCGGAACCCTTGCTGCGTGTGCTGTTTGCTTCACAGCCCCGGGGCATCCAGACCGCTGAGCCGTTATTGCGGCTTTTGGGCATTGCGGAACCACTGGTGGGATTGTCAGCTGTGGCAACTGCGGTGCTGCAGTCCTTTGGACGGCCGGATTTAACGGTATATGCGATGGCTGCGGCTTGTACCACAAAATTTGCCGTTGGCTTTTATCTGGCAGGACAGCCGGAAATCAATATCCTTGCGGCGCCCATCGGCACACTGGTCTGTTACAGCGTGATGCTGCTCATGAATCTGATTTCCATTGTCCGGCAGATGCACTGGATTCCGCCGCTGCTTCGCGCCATACTTCGCCCATTGGCAGCTTCCGTGGGTATGGCAGTGCTTTCCCTGCTGCTGGAACAGTATCTGGTGCGGCAGCTGCCATTGCTGCCGGCAGTCTTGCTGTCAGTTCTGGCAGCCGTTCCGGTTTATGTGGTGCTGCTGCTGGTTTTTCATGCACTGGAAGCGGAGGATGTGCGGCCATTTCCGGGTGGGGAACAATTGATTCGGTTCCTGCACCTGAAAGAATGATTTTAAGAAAAGGAATGAACCATTTACAATGGAGTTTAAAAGAAAAGATCGGTATAGTTTTGAAGATTTGCAGCAAGTTATGCGTATTCTGCGCAGTGAAAACGGCTGCATGTGGGACAGAGCCCAGAACCATCACAGCATTCGCCGGGATTTCATTGAGGAAACCTATGAGGTTTGCGAGGCAATTGACAATGAAGATGTAGAGCTGCTGAAGGAAGAACTGGGAGATGTGCTGTTTCAGGTTGTGTTCCACACCTGTATCGAAGAGGAACAGGGACATTTCAACATGGAGGATGTGGCAGACGGCGTATGCAAGAAAATGATCTATCGCCATCCCCATGTATTCAAGGATTGGGAAGTGAAATCCACAGAGGATATTCTCAACAACTGGGATGACCTGAAAAAAACAGAAAAGCACCAGAAAAGTGCGACGGAAACGCTGGACAGTGTGGCACGCAGTCTGCCGGCACTGATCCGTGCGGAAAAGGTACAGCATAAAGCTGCTAAAACCGGCTTTGAATGGCCCGACATTTCCGGTGCACTGGCAAAGGTTGAAGAAGAACTGGACGAAGTAAAGCGTGCACTGCAGGGTGACGGGGATGTACAGGAGGAAATTGGCGACCTGTTATTTGCCACCGTTAAGCTGGCACGGTTTGCGGATACCGATCCGGAGGAGGCATTGAACCATACGACGGAGAAATTCATCCGCCGTTTTTCCCATGTTGAGCGGGCAGCGGCACAGCAGGGGAAACAGGTGCAGGATCTCACACTAAAGGAAATGATCGAGCTGTGGAACCAGGGAAAAGCATATGAAAAAGGCTGATTTTGTATCTCTGGTTGCGGAGCAGTCCGGCATGACCAAGAAGGCGTCGGAAGCCTGTGTGGAGGCAGTTTTCCGCACATTGGGTGATGTGCTTGCCCAGGGCGAACGGGTCACATTGACCGGATTCGGCACCTTTGACACCAAACTGCGTTCGGAACGAACGGTTTGCGTTCCGAACTCCGGGGAAAAAGCATCGGTTCCCGCAGCCCGCGTACCGGTTTTCCGTCCAGCCAAGCAGCTGAAGGAGAAACTGAATCCGAAAACAAAGGATTGATCGTATGCTTTTTTGATAGATAAAATAAAACCAGCAGGGCATGCTCCATGTGGGAACGGTTGCCCTGCTGGTTTTTGTGTTGGTAAAATGTTAGAATCCACAGCCATTTTCGCCGCAGCCTGCACCGGAAATTGTTGTGATATCCTGTTGCTCCTTGCTTGCTCTATCCAGAAATGCACGGAACTGTGCCGGAGTGTAAGCTCCGCCATCCAGACGGATGCTGTCACCGATGAGGATTGTGGGAATGGTTTTCGGCTGAATGCTTTGCAGCACCT
>CAMBYS010000245.1 GCA_945872165.1 uncultured Clostridia bacterium
TGGGTCCTGCACCTGCGGCAATTGTACGGGTACAAAACCGGTATCGGTACCATTTGTCCATCCGCTGCCCGGAGGGCAGGCGCAGAAGGGAACTGATCGGCGGGATTTTGCGGGAATTTTCCGCCAATCCCAGATTCCGTGGTGTTACCCTGTATGCGGATATCAATCCAATGCATCTGTAAGAAATGATAAGAACAAATCTGATGAATCAATATAGAGGAGATACTCATGGCTGTTAGAGAAATTATCAAGGATCCAGATCCGATTCTGTATAAAAAGTGCCACGCTGTCACAAAATTTGACCGAAAGCTGGCGTCCATTCTGGAGGACATGGCACAGACCATGCTGGCGGCAAACGGTGTAGGACTTGCCGGACCGCAGATTGGCTTTATGCGCCGGGTATGCGTGGTATTGGATACACTGGACAACGATAAAATCATTGAAATGGTCAATCCGGAGGTTGTGGAAACCGAAGGAGAACAGACCGGTTCCGAGGGCTGCCTGAGCTTCCCGGATAAGTTTGGTATGGTTACCCGTCCGCGTATTGTAACGGTACGGGCACAGGACAGAAACGGCGAATGGTTTACCGTCAAGTCCCATGACCTGACTGCCCGTGCATTTTTGCATGAGATTGACCATCTGGATGGTCATGTATTTACCGAAAAGGTAACGGAGTATATTACGTTTGACGAGGAAGACGAAGAGGAAGGCGAAGACGCATGAGAATGGTGTTCATGGGAACCCCGGATTTTGCAGTCAACTCCCTGGAACGTCTGATTGCAGACGGACATGACATTGTGGGCGTATTTACCCAGCCGGACAAGCCACAGGGACGCAAAATGAAGCTGACACCACCGCCTGTAAAGCAGTTGGCCTTGACACATAATATCCCGGTTTTTCAGCCAGATACCTTTAAGAATGAAAGCCAGCTGGCACTGCTGCAGGAGCTGAACCCGGAGGTTATCGTGGTGGTTGCCTACGGCAAACTGCTGCCGGGCTATGTGCTGGATCTGCCGAAGTATGGCTGCATCAATGTGCATGGTTCCCTGCTGCCAAAGTACCGGGGTGCGGCGCCGGTGCAGTGGATGGTGCTCAATGGCGAAACCACTGCGGGTGTGACCACCATGTATATGGACCGCGGTCTGGATACCGGCGATATTCTGCTGGTCAGTGAAACCGAGGTAGGGGAAAATGAGACTGCCGGTGAGCTGTTTGACCGGCTGGCTGCCATGGGTGCGGATTTGATTTCCGAGACCATCAAGCGGCTGCCGGAGGGCATCGAACGAAAGCCCCAGGACGACGGCCAGTCCACCTATGTTTCCGTACTGGATAAAAAAATGTCGGTGGTTGACTGGAGTAAATCCGCACAGGAGGTGCACAACCTGATCCGCGGACTGGATCCGTGGCCGGTTGCGGTGACCACCCGTGGGGAGGTACGATTGAAGCTGTTCCAATCCCGCCTGACTGGCAAAACAACCAGTCTGCCAGCCGGCTCGGTTACAGAAGCTGACCCCAAGACAGGCTTGTTTGTAGCCTGCGGCGATGGACAGGTGTTGCAGATTACGGAAATCCAGATGGTAGGCAAAAAACGTATGCCGGCAGGGGATTACCTGCGCGGACATGGCATGGAGCCGGGAACGGTTCTCGGCTGCTGAGGATATTTCGATCAGGGAGGTCGATAGATTGTATTACGGTTATGGATACGGCTATGCAAACAATGGCTGGTATATGATCTGGCTGGTGCTGATGGTAGTGTGCTTTGCGTTCACTGCATGGGCACAGGCCTCTGTCAGCAGCAATTTTAAAAAATACTCCCGGGTGATGACACGAAAAGGTATTACCGGTATGCAGGCGGCACAGGCAGTTCTGCGTGCCAACGGTGTTACCGGTGTACAGTTTGCCCGTATTGGCGGCAATTTGACGGACAACTTCAATCCACGGAATAATGTCATCAGTCTGTCCGGTGATGTGTGTGATGTAAGTTCCGTCGCGGCTGTGGGGGTTGCGGCACATGAGGCAGGACATGCGGTGCAGTATGCCACCGGTTATGGTCCGATTCGTCTGCGCAATGCCATTATTCCGTTATGCAATTTCGGTTCACAGCTGGCATGGCCGATGATGGTGATTGGACTGGTGCTCAATGCAGTATCCCTGGTGGGTGTGGGCGTGCTGCTGTTTGCTGTGGCAACCCTGTTTCAGGTGATCACCCTGCCGGTGGAGATCAATGCATCCCGCCGGGCATTGCAGGCACTGGAGTCTACCGGATTGCTGACACAGGATGAGCTTCCCATGGCACGCAAGACCCTCTTTGCTGCGGCAATGACCTATGTTGCTGCACTGGCAACTTCACTGGTACAGCTGCTGCGGTTTGTATTGATTTTCCTGTCCAGAAATGGAGGAAACCGGCGTGACTGACACCATGACTGCACGGGAAGCTGCTGCGCGGACATTGTTTGCCATTCGGGAAGAAGAGGCATGGAGTGCACCGGCATTGCGGCGCTATACAGCGGAGATGTCTC